>NZ_JBSFPS010000074.1:0-37243 GCF_053588315.1 Streptosporangium sp. NPDC003464
CCCCTCCTCCCCCCCGCCTCTCGTCTGCTGCGCGGGCGCCGCCCCCCGCGCCCCCGGCCGGCCCCCTCCGCGCCGCCCCGCCGGCGGTGGGTGCCCACCAGCACACCGAGGCCGGTGGCGTCGATCATCTCCAGCCCGGAGAGGTCCACGATCAGATCGCCGCTGCCGGAGTCGACCGCCTCGTGCAGCCGTGGGCGCATCCCGGCGACGGTACCGACGTCGAGCCGGTTGCCGACACTGATCACTTGGGCTCCGGGGTTTCCGGGGACGCGCATGCCACCTCCTCAGATCGGGCCGCGGGGTGGACGCGACCGGACGTAATCTTGGTGCGCTACCGCGGGCGGACGGTCACGCAACGCGTTTCACGATTTCACGGCGGGCGGGACGCGGTCTCCCCGCGTGCCGTGTCCACCTTCCCTGCCACCATGGGCTCCCCCTGCCCCAAACCAGAGGGAAAATACCTTTAAAGCCAACCTTTTTCCTGGGCCGCGTGAATGGCGGTGATCCGGTTGCTCGCGCCCAGCTTGGTGATGGCGCTGGACAGGTAGTTGCGCACGGTGCCCTCAGTGAGGTGCAGCGAGGCCGCGATCTCCCCGACCGAGGCGCCCCGTGAGGCCAGGGCCAGGGCGTCGCGCTCGCGGTCGGTGAGCGGGCTCTCCCCCGCCATCATCGCCGAGGCCGCCATCTCAGGGTCGAGATAGCGTCCGCCGGAGTTTACCTTACGGATCGCGGTCGCCAGTTCGTCGGCGGAGGCGTCCTTGGGGATGAAGCCGCGCACCCCCGCCGCCAGGGCCCTTCTCAGGTATCCGGGGCGCCCGAAACTGCTCAGCATCAGCACCGCCTGGCCGGGCAGCGTCTCGGCCACGCTCAGCCCGTCCATCCCCGGCATCTCGATGTCCAGCACGATCACGTCGGGGCGGTGCTCCTGTACGGCCTGCGCCACCAGGTCACCCCTGGCGACCTCGGCCACCACCTCGATGTCCGGCTCCAGGCCCAGCAGCGTGGCGATCGCCCCGCGGATCAGGTGCTCGTCGTCGGCCAGCAGTACCCGGATCACCGGACCCCCTCCAGCGGGATCATCGCCCGCAGTCTGAACTCCCCCGCACCGCCGGCACCGGCGGTGACGGTGCCGCCCATGGCGGCCACCCGCTCCGACAGGCCGATGAGGCCGGTGCCGCCGCGCCCGTCCACCGTCCGCACCCCGTCGTTGGTCATCTCCAGCACGGCGGCGCCGTCGCGGATCGCGATCGCGATCCGGCACCGGGTCGCCGAGCTGTGCCGCAGCACGTTGGTGGTGCCCTCGCGGACCACCCAGGCCAGCAGCGTGCCCAGTTCCTCCGGCACCTGGCCCCCCGGCGCCTCCAGCGTGCAGCGGATGCCGTCGGCCTCCAGCACCGCGGTCATGCTGCGCAGTTCGGCGTCGAGGTCGACCGTGCGGTAACCGCGCACCGCCGTGCGGATCTCCTTCAGCGCCTCCCGGGCCAGCCCCCGGACCTCGTCCATCTCACCGGCAGCCCGCTCGGCGTCGACCTTCGACAGCTTGGCCGCCACCTCGCTCTTGACCGCGATCGCCGACAGGCTGTGCCCGACCAGGTCGTGCAGGTCGCGGGAGAAGCGGAGCCGCTCCTCGGTGACGGCCAGCCGGGCCTGGGCCTCCTTGCCCTCCTCCGCCGACCTGACGACCTCCCAGAACCAGAGCTGGAAGCGGTTGGCGCAGGGCAGCGCCAGCCCGGCGCCGACGAAGGCGCCGATCATGGCGGACCGGTCCTTACCCTCGGACGGTGCGATCATCGCGTGGCCGAAGACGGTGCTGTAGTCGTCCCCGAGCGACGCCAGCAGCAGGGCCGCCGCGGCCGCGCCGACGGTGACGACGGCCGTGCCGACCCTGCCCAGCAGCAGCGCCGCGCCCGCCGCCCAGGCCGGGGCCACCAGACCCCAGGCCCACAGGTGGCCGCCCTGGGTCAGCAGGAGGACGGCCGCGAGCGCGCCTGAGGCCACGAGTTCGCGGTTGGCCGCGAGGCCGGCGACGGCGGCCTTCACCATCCTCATGTAGAGGACGCTGAAGACGACCAGCCCCAGCAGTCCGAGGACGAGGACGGGCGTCGGGCCGCGCCTGGCCTCCGCGATCCCCGCGATGACCCCCAGCCAGACCAGGAGTATGCCCGTGGTCAGCGACCAGAGGGTGAACCGGCGGAGCCGCTCGACGGATGTCCGCTTCCTGCGGCGGGGGAGCACGTGCAGGACGGAGCGCCTCAAGCGCCCCGCCCGTTCTTCGTCAGCATTCATCAGCATTTCGCAGTGAACGTTATCCGTGCCGGGGCTCCCACCGGAACAGCCACCTGGCCAGCAGGGCCGCCACCGCGATCCAGGCCAGCAGGAGCCCGAACGAGGGCAGCGCCGCCATCCACTGCCCGGCCATGCTCAGCGCCTCGCCACCACCGGAGATGTGGTCGGTGCCGAGGAAGGCCGTGCGCATGATCTCCACGACCGGGGTCACGGGGAGCAGGCCGGAGATCACTCCCAGCGGGCCGGGCAGCGCGTCGGTGGGGAAGACCACCGGCGCGCCGATCATCATGACCAGGATCACCGGCAGGACCGTGATCTGGGCCAGCTCGGCGTTGGGCGTGATCCCGGAGAAGGCGGCGGCCAGCAGGCCGAACAGCACGACCCCCAGGACGGCCGCGGCCACCAGCATCGGCACGTTGGCCGGCAGGAGCCCGTCGGACTTCCGCATCCAGATCGCCAGCAGCGCCACCTGCCCGAGGTAGAGGGCGAGCGCGCCGAGGGCGGCGCCGCCGAGGACCGCCGGCGCGGACGGCTGGCCCCCGCGCAGCCGCTTGAGCACCAGCTCCTCACGCCGCGCCGTGAAGGAGTTGACCAGGTTGATGAAGACGGCGAACCCCAGCATCAGGCCGGGCACCCCGGTCAGCACGTAGAGCTGCCCGGGCACCCCGGCGACGTCCATCCCGTTCTGGGTCTGGGTGAACATCCAGGCCATCAGGAGCGGCAGCAGCAGCACGTTGAACAGCACCGTCGTGTTCCTGCCCACCAGGGTCAGGTCGAGCCTCGCCAGCCGTACGGCGTGCAGAACGTCGGTCTTCATGATCACTCACCACTCCTCGTCCGGACCGTCCACCACATGACCGCGCGCCCTCCGCCGGCCGTCACGCCGGGGGCGCCCGGCGCGCCTCCGCTCATCGCCCCTCCCCCACCACGCTCATGAAGACGTCCTCAAGGGTCCCCCGGCGTACGGCGAGCCGTTGCAGGACCTCGCCCCGCCCGTCGGCCCAGGCCAGCAGCGGCCGGAGCGCGGCGTGCGCGCGGAGCTCGGCCTGTCCGCCGGTGACGGTGTAGGCGACCTCGGTGCCGCCGTCGGCGTAGGTCAGCACGGGGGTGACGCCGTCCGGGGCGGGCAGGTCGCCGAAGGTCCATGAGGTGCCGGGGAGCCGGAAGGCGATGGTGTCGCCGGAGCCGGCCACCACCTCCTCGACCGTCCCGTAGGTGTGGATGTGGCCCTCGTGCATGATTGCCAGCCGGTCGGCGAGGCGCTCGGCCTCCTCCAGGTAGTGCGTGGTGAGCAGCACGGTGGTGCCACCGGCCCGCAGGTCCTCGATCACCTGCCACGTGGTCCGGCGGGCCTCGGGGTCCATCCCCGTGGTCGGCTCGTCCAGGAAGAGCACCTCCGGCCGCGAGAGCACCGCGAGCGCGAGGTCGAGCCTGCGCTTCTGGCCACCCGACAGCTGCCGTACCTTGGTCCTGGCCTTGCTCTCCAGGCCGACCAGCTCCAGCGCCCCCATGGTCGCCCGGTCCACGCCCCTGACCCGGCCCAGGAGGTTGAAGCCCCCGGGCAGCGCGGTGCTGCCGACCAGCGTGACCGGGCGGCCGGCGTCCTCGCTCAACCCGTTCCACAGGCTCACGGTCTCGGCCACGGTGAGGTCGCCGAGGAAGCCGCCCTCCTGCAGCATGATCCCGACCCGGGGCCGGAGCAGGCGGTGCTGGCCGACCGGGTCGAGGCCGAGCACCCGGACCGTGCCGGCGGTGGCGGGCCGGAAGCCCTCCAGGACCTCCATCGTGGTGGTCTTGCCCGCGCCGTTGGTGCCGAGCAGGCCGAAGATCTCACCCTTCGCGACGGTGAAGGAGACACCGCGGACGGCTTCGAAATCACCGTACTTCTGCCGGAGCCCGCCGACCTCGATCACGTTCCCGAGGTCGGCGGCTCCAGTGTGGGACGCGTCCGCGAGCTGCGCTGTTCTCATGCGGACAATCGTCGCGTTTCACTGTTTTAGCAGGTAGTCGCCGATATCACCGGACGACCACGGATCTTTCAGCTCCGTGGGATGACAAATGTCAGCTACGGGCGGGGCGGCAGCGCCGGGCGACGGCGGGAGGGACGGGTCCCGGGGTCGGGCGGGGTGGCCGCGGGGCGCTCGTCGAGGGCGGCCAGCGCGAGCCGTACCGCCTCCTCGATCTGCGGGTCCCGGTCGGCGGCCCAGTCATCGGGGGTGATGTCCACCTCGACGTCGGGGTCGACGCCGTAGTTCTCCACTCCCCAGCCGAGCCCCTCGAACCAGAAGGAGTACCGGGGCACGGTGATGTGCGAGCCGTCGACCAGGCGGTGGCCGCCCTCGATGCCGATGACGCCGCCCCAGGTGCGGGTGCCCACCACCGGCCCGAGCTTGTGGATCTTGAAGGCGGCGGTGACGATGTCGCCGTCGGATCCGGCGTCCTGGTCGGTGACCGCGACCAGCGGGCCCCGCGGGGCGTCCTCGGGATAGGTGATCGGCGTCATGCCCCTGGGGAGGTCCCAGGCGATGACCCTGCGGATCAGCTTCTCGATGACGAGCTCGGAGGTGTGGCCGCCCCGGTTGCCCCGGACGTCCACGACGAGCGCCTCGAAGGTCATCTCCCTGCGCAGGTCGCGGTGGAACTGCGCCCAGCCCTCGGCGACCATGTCGGGGATGTGCAGGTAGCCGACACGGCCGTCGCCGAGCTCGCGGACATGCGCCCGGCGCCCGGCCACCCAGTCCTGGTAACGCAGGCGCCGGTCGTCGTGGAGCGGTGTGACGACGACCCTGCGCCCGCCGCCCAGGGTCAGCTCGACCGGTTTGTCCCCCGCGCCGACCAGCAGCGGGGCGGGGCCCTGCGGCGGCACCGGGCGGCCGTCGACCGCCAGCAGCGTCTCCCCCGGCTGGATCCCCACGCCGGGCACGGCCAGCGGGGAGCGGGCGTGCACGTCGGAGGACTCACCCGGCAGCACCCGGTCCACCTGCCAGCGGCCGTCGCCGTTCCTGGACAGGTCGGCGCCGAGCAGGCCGACCGGGTCGGAGGCGGGGTGCCCCCAGGGGGCGCCGTCGACGTAGGCGTGCGAGCTGCCGAGCTCCCCGACGACCTCCCAGAGCAGGTCGGCGAAGTCGTCGGCGGTCGCCACGCGCTCCACCAGCGGCCGGTACTCCTCCAGCACGGCCTCCCACTCGACGTCGGCCATGTCCTCGACCCAGAAGTCCGCGCGCATCCGGCGGCCCATCTGGGTGTAGGCGTGCCGCCGGTAGGCCCGCGGGTCGGCGGTGATCCGGATCCGCGAGAGGTCGACGGTCGCGTCGTCGCCGTTCTTGCCGGTGACCGGACGGACGGTGAGCGTGCCCTTGTGGGAGACGACGAGCTGGGTGCCGTCGCCGCTCACCCGGTACCAGTCGAGCTTGTCGACCACTTCCTCCCACTTGCGCTTGACCAGGTCGTAGCGGTCCAGCGCGGGTTTGGGGGCCTCGCCGCCCACCTCGTCCCGGTCCTCGCCGAGCTCCCCGGCCAGCGGCTCGCGCAGCCAGACGAACCCGCCCTTGACCGCGCGCAGCGCCGAGTAGCGGCCCTCGGGCACCGGCACCTGCACGACCCTGGCGGCGATCCCCTCCAGGTCGACGGTGATCGAGGTGTCGTCCTTGCCCTTCTTGTCGTCGTCGTCCGGCTCGCCGACGGGACGCCCTTCGGAGCTGGGCGCGAACGGCGACGGGGTGGTCGCCGACAGCGGCACCAGGTAGGGGCGGTAGCCGAACGGGAAGGACATGTCGAAGGAGTGCGCGTCGTAGACCGGGTCGAAGCCGCGGCGCGACAGGAACGCCAGGTGGTCGCCGGCGAACGCGGGCGAGATGTCCACGAACCGGCCGTCGGTGACGTCGGTGACGGCCCGGTCCACCACCCGGGCCAGCCGGATCCGGCGCAGCGGCGTGGCCTCCGGGTGCGACCAGGCCAGCCATGCGGAGTCGGGCGACCAGGCCAGCCCGTCGATCTCGCCGTTGGCGGCGGCCAGTTCGGTGACCTCCCCGGAGGCCACGTCCACCAGGTGCAGCCGCCCGTCCCTGGCGGCGACCGCGATCGTGTTCGCGTCGGGCGCGACGGCCAGGTCACCGACCTCGCCGAGCTTGCCCGCCGCGATCCTGCGGCTCTCCCCGCCGCTGGCCGGGCCGATCTCCAGCCCCTGCCGCTCCCCGTCGTCGAAGACCCACACCACCCGGTCCGTGCCGAGGATGCGCGGCCGTCCCGCCGACAGGCCGGTGCTGAGCTGCCGGGCCGGGCCGTCCCGGTGGGTGATCCAGTGCACCGAGCCCTGGATCTCCACCGCGCTGGCCCGCCCGGTCGCGTCCACGGCCAGGTCGTGCAGCCTGCGGCCCGCGTTGATCTGGTACGGCTGCCGCCCCCGCAGCGGGGAGCCGAGCGTGACGTCGAGCTTGCGTGTCTCGGCGTCGAGGCCGTCCAGCAGGTAGAGGTCTCCGGCGTTCTGGTAGACGATCCGGGTCCCGTCGGTGGTGGCGTGCCGGGCGTAGAAGACGTCGTGGTCGGTGTGCCGGCGCAGGCCGGTGCCGTCCAGCGCGCAGGAGTAGAGGTTGCCGACGCCCTCGTGGTCGGAGAGGAAGACCAGGCGCCCGCCGACGAGCATCGGGCTGGCGAAGTGCCCCTTCACCTCCGCCAGGAGCCGGGTGAAGTCACCCCCCGCCTGCTGGACCCAGAGGCGCCCCGCCGTACCGCCCCGGTAGCGCTTCCAGGTCGCCGGGTCGCGGGCGAGGGAGGCGGTGAGCAGCGCCACCGCGTCCTCGGTGACCGCCAGATCGGTGACCGGGCCGTAGGGCAGCCGCTCGGCCCGGCCCTCGCCCAGCGTGTAGGCCCAGGTCCGGGAGGCGAAGGGCTGACCGGCCGCACTGATCGCGAGGATCTCGCCGTCCGGCGTCCAGCCGCGCGTGCGGGTCCGGCGGTCGCCCCAGTAGGTCAGCCGCTCGGCGGAGCCGGACTCCAGGTCGGCCAGGAACACCTCGGGCGCCCCGTCGCGGACGCTCGTCCAGGCGACCTTGGCGGCATCGGGGGACAGCCGGGGATGGCCGGCGGGAGCCCGGTCCGAGGAGAGCCGCCAGGCCCGGCCGCCCTCCGCGGGAGCCGCCCAGACGTCGTCGTCGGCGACGAACGTCAGCGTATCGCGGGAGATGTGGGGGAATCGCAGGTAAAAACCAGAAACCATTGGTAAATCATATTGTCCACTATCAGGACAAACTTAAATATTTTCCGAGCGATACGCTGAGCCACATGACGCGAGCTGACAGAGACGAGCCGGTGGTGCTCTCCAAGATCTACACACGGACCGGCGACGACGGCACGACCGCGCTCGGCGACATGAGCCGCACCCGTAAGACCGACCCCCGCCTGGCCGCCTACGCCGACGTCGAGGAGGCCAACGCGGCGATCGGCGTGGCCCTGGCCACCGGCGCCCTCGACGAGGACGTCAGCTCGGTCCTCGGCCGGATCCAGAACGAGCTGTTCGACGTCGGCGCCGACCTGTGCACCCCGGTCACCGAGGCCCCCGAGTTCCCGCCGCTGCGGGTCGAGCCCTCCTATGTCGAGTGGCTGGAGGCGCGGTGCGACGAGTTCAACGGGCGGCTCAAGCCGCTGCGCAGCTTCATCCTGCCGGGCGGCACCCCGGCCGTCGCCCAGCTCCACGTGGCCAGGACGGTGGTCCGGCGGGCCGAGCGGACCACCTGGTCGGCCCTGGAGGCGCACGACGACGTCAACCCGCTGACCGCCAAGTATCTCAACCGGCTGAGCGATCTGATGTTCATCCTCTGCCGGGTCGCCGCCCGCGGTGAGGAGATCCTCTGGAAGCCCGGCGGCACCCGCTAGCCGTCCCCGCCGCCCGCGGCTCGCCTCTCATCGCCTGCGGCCCGTGGCGAGCTGGGGCACGCGGGTCCCGGCGGTCCGCCGGGGCCCGCGTGCCGGCCGTCAGCCGGCCCCTCCGACGCCCTCGTTCCCGGCGCCCGTGTTCCCGGCGCCGGCCTTCCCGATGATGGCGTTCCCGGCGCCGGCGTCCTCGATGCCGAGGTCCCCGATGCCGATCCAGGGCAGTCGCGGAGCGACGATCACATCGTCGACCGCCGGGCCGTACACCCCGGCGGTGGTCGAGACGAGGGCGAGGGTCGCGGTGGTGTCCTGTGCGCAGAAGGAGAACTTCTCCCGCACGTAGCCCATGTTCTGGGGCGTCTTACCGGTGGTGTCGAAGGAGAACGCCCGCTGGACGATGAGCGGGCCCTGGGTCACCCGCGCGTATCCCGTCTTCACCACCGGGCCGCCGTGGGTGTTGCCCGCCAGGGCGTAGCTGACGGTGTAGCAGCGTCCGGCCGTCGTGGCGAAGGACTGCTCGATCCGTCCGGCCCCACCGCCCGACAGGTCGACCGACTGCCGTCCCTTGGCGGCCCGCCAGGGACCCGCGAAGCCGATCAGGTCGACCGAGCCCGCCGTGACGTCCCACGGGCCGATCGTGCCGCCCGCGTTGATCTGGAGGACCCCGGGGCTCAGCGGGGTCTCGAAACTGCCGTTGGCGATCAGTGGGAGCGCGGCCGAGGCGTGCGCCCCGGCGGAGGCGGAAAGGGCCAGGGCGAAGGCCGCGGGCAGCGCGACGGCCGGCCCGGCGACCCACCGGCGGCGCTTCATCGGAACCATCATGATTTCCCCCGTTATGCATGAGCTGAGCTCGTGACAGGACGGCCGGCCCGCATGACGGGACACCGCGCGTCACACGCCGGCGGACCGCCACGCGGAGTGGCCACACGATGATCCACAGTAACGACGGGGAGGCGATCCGCCTCCATGGCACGCCCGTCTGGTGTCGAGAGTCGGAGACGCGATCAACGGCGAGAGCCGGAGGAGAGGGAGGGACGCCGCGCCGGGCGCGCGGCCCGCGGGGGAAGCGGGGAGCCTGGGAGCCGGAGGGCCGGGGAGCTTGGGAGCCGGGGAGTGATCAGGCGACGTCGAGGTAGGCGCCGGGCGGGGCGGACTCCAGCCAGGCGACGAAACCGGTGAGGGCGCGGTATCCCATGGCGAGCTCGAACGCGCTCTGCCCGTTGCGGCACTCCAGTGCCGTCACACCCTCGATGAACCCGAAGAACTCACCGGAGCCGACCCTGCGACGCCCGGAAACGACAAGGCCGCGCCTCACGATCACGTGGCGCGGCCTTGGAAGCAGACCTATGAGTGGGATCCAGTTGAGCTGGCCGTCGGCGTAACGGGCTACCCCTACACGCCAGCCCCGCTCTCCCGACATCGGGCGCAGACAACACAGCACCGACCCCCGGGAGCGGGTCAGGATCAGCACACGGGAGGCGAGGAGGGCGACGAGCAGCGCCACCACGATGAGTACGTCCAGCACCATGCCTGCCGCCCCCAAAAAACCGTACCGCTCAGAAGCAGAATTTATCCGACTTCCTCGCCGGCCGCGCGCAACCGGGCCCTGGCGCGCTTGGCCGCGACAGCGGCGTCCGCGTCCTCCTGGTTGGCCTCGATCGAGGCCTGCGCGCGCTGAAGCGCGTCCTTGGCCGCGGCGACGTCGACCTCGGAGCCGAGCTCGGCCAGCTCGGCCAGGATCGACACCTCGTCGTCGGCCACCGAGAGGAACCCTCCGTGGACCGCGGCGATGAGGTCGCTCTCGCCACCACCACGCTTGACCGTCAGCACGCCGCCCTCGACGAGAACACCGAGCACGGGCGCATGCTTAGGCATGATACCGATCTCGCCGTCGATGGTCTTGGCAATCACCATGTCGGCCTCGCCGGACCAGATCTCACGCTCCGGCGAGACGACGCCTACTCGCAGCTTCGCCACGTTCTCTCCAGTTCCTTTCGAACCAGGCACCGGTACGGCCCGCGCCGTACCGGTGCCACAGGCGACTAGCGGGCGAGTTCCTTGGCCTTGGCGATGGCCTGCTCGATGCCACCGACCATGAAGAACGCCTGCTCGGGCAGGTGGTCGTACTCGCCGGCGCACAGGCCCTTGAACGAGGCGATCGTCTCGTCCAGCGGCACGAACTCACCCGGCTGACCGGTGAACGCCTCGGCGGCGTACATCGGGTGGGAGAGGAAGCGCTCGATACGACGGGCCCGGTTCACGGTGACCTTGTCCTCTTCGGACAGCTCGTCGATACCGAGGATCGCGATGATGTCCTGCAGCTCCTTGTACTTCTGCAGGATCCGCTTGGTCTCCTGGGCCACGCGGTAGTGCTCCTCGCCGACGATCTGCGGGTCGAGGATCCGCGAGCTGGAGTCGAGCGGGTCCACCGCGGGGTAGATGCCCTTCTCCGAGATCGGCCGCGACAGAACGGTCTGCGCGTCGAGGTGCGCGAACGCGTTGTGCGGGGCCGGGTCGGTGATGTCGTCCGCGGGGACGTAGATCGCCTGCATCGAGGTGATCGAGTGACCGCGGGTCGAGGTGATGCGCTCCTGGAGAACGCCCATCTCGTCGGCCAGGGTCGGCTGGTAACCCACCGCGGACGGCATACGGCCGAGCAGGGTGGAGACCTCCGAACCGGCCTGGGTGAACCGGAAGATGTTGTCGATGAACAGGAGCACGTCCTGCTTCTGCACGTCACGGAAGTATTCCGCCATGGTGAGGGCGGAGAGCGCGACGCGCAGACGGGTGCCCGGGGGCTCGTCCATCTGGCCGAAGACGAGAGCGGTGTCCTTGAGGACGCCGGCCTCCTCCATCTCCAGCCAGAGGTCGTTGCCCTCACGGGTACGCTCGCCGACGCCCGCGAAGCACGAGGTTCCGGAGAACTTCAGCGCGACTCGGCGGATCATCTCCTGGATCAGAACGGTCTTGCCGACACCGGCGCCGCCGAACAGACCGATCTTCCCACCCTTCACGTACGGGGTGAGGAGGTCGATGACCTTGATGCCGGTGGGCAGCATCTCGGTGCGCGACTCAAGGGTGTCGAAGGCCGGGGAGGGGCGGTGGATGCCCCACTTCTCGGTGACCTGGAGGGAGGCGGTCGGCACGTCCAGGGACTCGCCGAGCGCGTTCCACACGTGGCCCTTGACGACGTCGCCGACCGGCACCGAGATCGGCGCGCCGGAGTCGGAGACCGCCGCGCCGCGGACCACGCCGTCGGTGGGCTGCATGGAGATGGCGCGGACCAGGTTGTCACCCAGGTGCTGGGCGACCTCCAGGGTCAGGGTCTTCGTCTCCCCACCGAGGACGACGTCGACGTTAAGGGCGTTGTAGATCTCGGGCATCGCCTCGACGGGGAACTCCACGTCGACGACGGGACCGGTGACCCGCGCGACGCGGCCCACGCCGGTCTCAACAGTCTGTGCAGTCATTTCACTCTTTCCCCGCTGCGGCGTCAGCCAGCGCGTTGGCGCCACCGACGATCTCGCTGATTTCCTGGGTGATCTCGGCCTGACGAGCCTGGTTCATCTGCTGGGTGAAGACCCGGATGAGCTCGTTGGCGTTGTCGGTCGCCGACTTCATGGCCCGGCGACGCGAGGCCTCCTCGGCGGCCGCCGACTGGAGCAGCGCGGTGAAGATGCGCGACTCCACATAACGTGGCAGCAGCGTGTCGAGCACGGCGCCGGCGCTGGGCTCGAACTCGAAGTAGGGCAGCGGCGTGTCCGGAGCCTCGGTGGTCTCCTCGACCTCCAGCGGCAGGATCCGCTTGACCACGACTTCCTGCGTCAGCATCGAGACGAACTGGGTGGAGACGATGTGGATCTCGTCCACCCCGTCCTCGGCCGAGAACGACTCGATCAGCGCGTCGGCGATCTCCTTGGCGTCGGCGTAGGCGGGCTTACGGGAGAATCCCGTCCACTGCCCGCCCATCGTGCGACCACGGAAGCTGTGCCAGGCGACGCCCTTGCGGCCCGTCACGAAGGGCACGGGCTCGATGCCCTTGCCCCGCAGCAGGCTGCTGAGCGCCTCGGCCTCACGCAGGATGTTCGCGTTGAAGCCGCCGCAGAAGCCGCTGTCGCTGGTGACGACGAGCACCGCCGCCTTGGCCGGCTGCGCCTTCGCCACCGTCAGCGGGTGGTCGACGCTGGCGGTGTTGCTGACGACGCCCGTGACGGCGCGAGTGATCTCGCGCTCGTACGGCACCGCCGCCTGCATCCGCTGCTGAGCCCGCACGATGCGCGACGAAGCGATGAGCTCCTGGGCGCGCGTGATCTTCGCGGTGGACTTGACCGACTTGATCCGCCGCCGCAGCAGTCTTAGCTGGGCACCCATCGGCTACTTCTTCTCAGCCGTGCGGACGTGCTTGGTGATCTTCTCCTGGCCGACCTCTTCGGCACCGAGCGCCGCGACCGGCTCCTCGTTGACCAGCAGCTCGCCCGCCGAGGTCTCAAAGGTCTTCTTGAACTCGGTGATCGCGTCCTTGAGAGCCGTGACCGTGTCGTCCGACAGCTCCTTGGTCTCGCGGATGCCGTCGAAGATGCCCTTGTTCTCGCGGGCCAGGTAGTCGAGGAAGTCCGCCTCGAAGCGGCGGATGTCCTCGACCGGGACGTCGTCGAGCTCGCCGGTGGTGCCGGCCCAGATGGAGACGACCTCCCGCTCGACCGGGTAGGGGCTGTACTGGGGCTGCTTGAGCAGCTCGACCAGACGCTGACCCCGCTCCAGCTGTGCCTTGGACGCGGCGTCCAGGTCGGAGGCGAAGGAGGCGAAGGCCTCCAGGTCGCGGTACTGCGACAGCGAAAGGCGCAGCGTTCCGGCGACCTTCCGCATCGCCTTGGTCTGGGCCGAGCCGCCGACACGGGAGACCGAGACACCGACGTTGATCGCCGGGCGGACGCCGGCGTTGAACAGGTCGGTCTCGAGGAAGACCTGGCCGTCGGTGATGGAGATGACGTTGGTCGGGATGAACGCCGAGACGTCGTTGCCCTTGGTCTCGATGATCGGCAGACCCGTCATCGAGCCCGCGCCCATCTCGTCGGAGAGCTTCGCGCAGCGCTCCAGCAGACGGGAGTGGAGGTAGAAGACGTCGCCGGGGTAGGCCTCACGGCCCGGCGGGCGGCGCAGCAGCAGGGAGACCGCGCGGTAGGCGTCGGCCTGCTTGGTCAGGTCGTCGAAGACGATGAGGACGTGCTTGCCCTGGTACATCCAGTGCTGGCCGATGGCCGAGCCGGTGTAGGGGGCAAGATATTTGTAACCAGCCGGGTCGGACGCCGGAGCGGCGACGATGGTGGTGTACTCCAGCGCGCCCGCCTCTTCCAGGCGGCCCTTGATCTGGGCGATCGTCGAGCCCTTCTGGCCGACGGCGACGTAGACGCAGCGGACCTGCCTGCTGGGGTCGCCGGAGAGCCAGTTGTCCCGCTGGTTGAGGATGGTGTCCACGGCGATCGCGGTCTTGCCGGTGCCACGGTCACCGATGATCAGCTGGCGCTGGCCACGGCCGATCGCGGTCATGGCGTCGATCGCCTTGATGCCGGTGGCCAGGGGCTCCTTCACCGGCTGGCGCTGGACGACGGAGGGGGCCTGAACCTCCAGAGGGCGCAGGCCCTCGGACTCGATGGCGCCCTTGCCGTCCAGCGGGTTGCCCAGGGGGTCGACCACGCGGCCGAGGAAGTTGTCGCCGACCGGCACGGACAGGACCTCGCCCGTCCGGCGGACCGACTGGCCTTCCTCGATCTTGCTGAAGTCGCCCAGGATAACGACACCGATCTCCCGGACATCCAGGTTCAGTGCCAGACCACGCGTGCCGTCCTCGAACTCAAGCAGCTCGTTCGCCATCGCCGAGGGAAGGCCGGAGACATGGGCGATGCCGTCGCCGCAGTCGACGACGGTCCCGATCTCCTCGCGCGCGGCGCCTTCCGGCTCGTACGCCTGGACGAAGCGCTCAAGCGCGTCCCGGATCTCGTCCGGCCGGATCGTAAGCTCCGCCATCTCTCTTCAGTCTCCCTATTCGCCTAGCCGGCCAACCGGCGGCGGACTTCTTCGATTCGTCCCGCGATGGTGGTGTCGATGAGGTCGTCCCCGATCTGAACCGAGAACCCTCCGAGCACTCGCGGATCCACCTCGACGTTCAGATGAACGTCGCGGCCATACGAGGTGCGCAGCCACGTGGCGAGACGCCGCTTCTGCTCCTCGGAGAGCTCGACAGCGCTGCGCACCACCGCGACGAGGCGCTCCCGCTGGGCGGCGACCAGGTTGCCGAACTCCTCAAGTCCTCTGTCCAGGCTACGTCCTCGCGGATGCACCACGAGCTGCGTCACCAGACGGAGGGTGGCGGGGGCGACCTTGCCGCCGAGCAGGGAGCCCAGCAGCTCCTGCTTGGCCTGCAGGGGAGCGCCGGGGTCGGTCAGGGACCGGTGCAGCTCCAGGTTCGAGGCGACGATGCGCCCGAACCGGAACAGCTCGTCCTCGACGTCGTCGAGCCTGCCCTGCGCCTCGGCCTCGGCCGCGGCGGCGATGACGCCGAGGCGCTCGAGCGCGTCGGCCAGGTCGCCCGAGCGCGCCCACTTGGCGGACACGGCCGCGGTGGCCGTCTCCAGCGCGGCGTCGCTGACCTTGCCCTCCAGCAGGGCCCGTACGGCTTGCGCCTTCTGGGCCACCGGGCGGGCGGGGTCGGACAGATTGCGGCGGAGCCCGTGCTCACGGTCGAACAGGTCGGCGACCGCGAAGAGCTCGTCGGCCAGCGAGCCGAGGTCCGCGCTTCCCGCAACGGCGTTGAAGCGCTCTTCGACCTCGGCCAGCGAAGCCCTGCTCAGACCTCTCAGCATCAGCGGACCGCCGCGCTGCTCGACTCGAGCTCCTCAAGGAACCGGTCGACGGTGCGGCGCTGGCGCGCCTCGTCCTCAAGGGACTCACCGACGATGCGGCTGGCCAGCTCCGTCGACAGACGGCCGATCTCGGCGCGGAGCTGGGCGAACGCCTGCTGGCGGTCGGCCTCGATCTGGGCGTGGGCCGCCTCGACGAGACGGCGGGCCTCGGCCTGCGCCTCCTCGCGGAGCTCCGCCTTGATCTGCGCGCCCTGCTCGCGAGCCTCTTCACGCAGGCGGGAAGCCTCGTGACGAGCCTCGGAGAGCTGGTCCTTGTACTGCTTGAGCAGCGCCTGGGCCTCGGCCTGCGCGTCCTGCGCCTTCTGGATGCCGCCTTCGATGGCCTCGGTCCGCTCGACCAGAGTCTTCTGGATGCGCGGGGTGAGGATCTTACCGACGACGACGAGGACGACGAGGAACGCGAAGACTCCGACGACCAGCTCGTAGGTGTGTGGGATGAGGGGGTTGCCCCCCTCCTCCGCTGCCAGGAGCGAAGCTGCCTGAATCATGTGTGCAGCCTTCCGTCAGGTTTTGATGCGTCTTAGCCGCGGAACATGAACGGCGCGACGAGGCCGATCAGGGCCAGCGCCTCGGTCAGAACGAAGCCGAGCAGCATGTTCTGGCGGATCAGGCCGTAGGCCTCCGGCTGACGGGCGATGGCCTGCACACCCTGACCGAAGATGATGCCGACGCCGATGCCGGGGCCGATCGCGGCGAGGCCGTAACCGATCGAGCCGAGGTTGGAGAGGGAGCCGGTGACCTCAGCGAGGACGCTCATTGTGTGTTCCTTTACGGATCGGCCGGTGGGTCGTCCACCGGTCTGGACTATTCGAGGTTGGTCTTAGTGCTCGGCGTGGAGCGAGTTGCCGATGTACATCGCGGCGAGCATTGCGAAGAGGAACGCCTGCAGGAACTGGATGAACATCTCGAAGCCGGTCATGGCGATCGTCATGATGACGCCGACCACGCCGAGCGGGGCGCCCAGCGGTGTGAGCTTCTCGAAGAGGAACCAGAAGCCGACGAGGCTGAAGAACGCGAGGATGATGTGACCGGCGAACATGTTGGCGAACAGTCGCACCGCGTGGGTGAAGGGCGCGATGACCATGTTCGAGAGGAGCTCGATGGGGGCCAGCAGCACGTAGATCGGCTTGGGCAGTCCCGGCGGGAACATCATGTTCTTGAAGTAGCCGACCGCGCCCTGGTGCTTGACGCCCAGGTAGATCTTGAGGAAGTAGATGCTGAGCGCCAGCACGACGGGGAAGGCGATGTGCGAGGCGACCGGGAACTGCAGGACGGGAACGACACCCATCAGGTTCCAGATCCAGACCATGAAGAAGATGCTGAGCAGCAGGCCCATCCACCGGTCGGCGTCCTTGCCGAGGAACGGCCGGGCGACCTGGTCGCGGACGAACATGTAACCCATCTCGGCGACGTTCTGGACGCCCCGGGGCACGATCTTCGGGTTGGCGAACGCGGACCAGCAGAAGGCCACGACGATGAGCGTGCTCAGGAGCGCCAGCAGAACCGGCTTCGTGAACCAGTCGACGCCTGGGATGATCGGGGGGGAGTCGAAGAGTTCGAGGCCCGGGGCCGTGAACTCGTCCCCGGAAGCGAGGAGCGTCAGCGTGCTCACGCGGCGTTCCCTTCAGCGTGGTAGTGGATCGAAATGGCTTCGTCAGCGAAGCGACCGCCGCCGAAGGCTAGCGACCGTACTTCCGGTAGACCAGGTAGACGGCGAGAGCGACTCCGAGGATCAATCCGATCGGGGTGAAGGCGACCACGCCAGTCCATTTGGACAGCAACCAGCCCGCACCGCCGTACAGGAGCATCCCGGAAAGCAGATAGCTGGGGATCGACCAGGCGGCGCTGGCGAAGTCGCGGCCGTCGTCCTCGGGCCGGATTTTCTTTTCGCTCATCGCGGGCATGACGATAGCAGCCGCGACGAGGACTAGTCATATCGGGCCCGGTCATCCCGGCGAGCGAGATACTACGCCTCATCGGGAATCACCTCGACCCAGGGGTCTTGCCGTCGGGGTCGACGTAGAGCATCTTGAGCTTCATGAAGCCCCGCATCTCGCCGACGGTCCAGGCGACGGTGCACGCGACGGCGCCCCAGCCGAAGGCCCTGGGCTCGAACGCGGTGACGTCCTCGAACGCCTTCAGCAGGCCCATGACGATGATGATCTTCACCACGTAACCCACGACGGCGGCCGTCATCATCGCCATGGGCGAGACGCGGCTGGCGTAGGAGACCGCGACGATGCCGAGGGTGAAGAAGGCGCAGACGACCAGGGCCCCGATCGCCGCGCCCAGCGCCCCCTTGCCTCCGGCCACGAGGGCGGCGACGACGACCACGACGAGGCCCACCAGCAGTGTGGGTATGGCCGCCCCCTTCAAGAGGCGTACGTCGTTGGCCTGCATCGGCACTCCAAGTAACTGTTATCAAGCGAGCGATTGCTACCTTGCAGGGCTCATCCTGTTGAGCGGCTGCTAGTGAAAGCTATCACAAGCTCACGGAAGAGCGCCTTTACCTGCCGTTTCAAGTAAACGATCAAGAGGTTTCCGGGAGGTGTTCAACGCAGCGTCTCAGGGGTTGAGAAACCCGGGCTGGGAGCGGTAAGTGACAGGTCAGGCAGCACGGAGCGGACCGCGGTGTCGTCGTCGGCCGCGGCCGACCGGGGGCCGGACGGCTCCGGCGGGAGCGGACGGGCCTGCTCCTGGGCCGGCCCTCCGCCGGGGCGGATGTGCCGCCCGCCGGCCTGGACCCCGCCGCCGCCGTTGCCGCCCTTGCGCGCCCGCCAGCGCGGCAGCGCCATCATCACCAGCACGCCCACCGCCAGCAGCACCGTGAGCGGGAACAGCACGAGCGGGACGCCCTCGACGGACATCGCCACGACCGCGAAGGCGAACAGGAACGTCCAGGTGTACATGATCAGCACGCTGCGCCGGTGCGAGTGGCCGATGTCCAGCAGCCGGTGGTGCAGATGGCCCCGGTCGGGGGCGAACGGCGACAGGCCGTTGGAGGTGCGCCGGACCACCGCCATGATCAGGTCAAGCAGCGGCAGTACCAGGATGGCGACCGGCACCAGCATCGGCAGGATCACCGGGAAGCGGTTGATGCTGGTCGAGTCGAGCGGCGTGATGGTGATCATCGTGGACGCGAGGACCAGGCCGATCAGCATCGCCCCGGTGTCGCCCATGAAGATCTTCGCCGGGTGGAAGTTGTGCGGCAGGAAACCGAGGCATATGCCGATGAGCACCGAGGCGATCGCCGCCGTGACGTTGATGCTGGTGTCGGCGTAGTCCTTGGACAGGACGATGGAGTAGGTCCAGGTGGCCATGGCGGCGATGCCGACGATCCCGGCCGCCAGGCCGTCCAGCCCGTCGACGAAGTTGACCGCGTTGATCATGACGACCACGACCAGGATCGTGATCAGCGGGCTCAGCGTGGAGTCGAGGATGACCTGGCCGCCCAGCGAGCTGGGCAGCGGGAGCCACGGCAGGCTGACGTCGAAGGCGACCAGGACGCCCGCGGCGCCGACCTGACCGGCGAGCTTGATGAGGGCGTCCATCCCCCACCAGTCGTCCAGGAAACCGGTCAGGGTGATCAGGCCGCCCGCCGCGATCAGCGCGATCACGGTCTTGCCCTCGGCCAGCCTGCCCCCGGCGTAGGGTAACTGGCTGGCGATCAGCAGGCCGGCGACGAGCCCGCCGTACATGGCCAGACCGCCGAGTCTGGGCGTCGGGGTGGTGTGCACATCACGGTCACGGACCTCTGGCATCGCACCGATGCGGATGGCGAACACGCGGATCAGCGGGACCAGGAGATAGGTCACCGCCGCCGCCACCAGCGCCATGAGTAGGTATTCGCGCACGGACCTAGTTTCGCGGATAGTCCGGCCAGCTGTGACCGGAAAACGACACAGAACAGCTCATAGTTCGCTGGGATAAATCTGATGGGTCTCCGTCAGCGCCGCCACCCGCTGCCGGATCTCTCCCACTGCGTCAGGGTCTCGGATGACCTGCGCCACCATCGAGGCCACTTCCTTCATCTGCTCGGGCCCCATCCCCTGCGTCGTGACGCAGGGGGTGCCGACCCGGATGCCGGAGGTCACCGTGGGCGGCTCGGGGTCGTAGGGGATCGCGTTGCGGTTCAGCGTGATCCCCGCGGCGGTGCACCGCTGCTCGGCCACCGCGCCGGTGATCCCCATGTCGCGCAGGTCGATCAGGGCCAGATGGCTGTCGGTGCCGCCGGAGACCGGCCGCATGCCCTCGGCGGCCAGCGCGTCGGCCAGCACCTGGGCGTTCGCCACCACCTGGCGCGCGTAGTCGGCGAACTCCGGCTGGAGCGCCTCGCCGAACGCCACCGCCTTGGCCGCCACCGCGTGCATCAGCGGGCCTCCCTGGATGAACGGGAAGACCGCCCGGTCGATCTTGGCGGCCAGCTCCCCCGTGCACATGATGCCGCCGCCCCTCGGGCCGCGCAGCGCCTTGTGCGTGGTGAAGGTGACCACGTCGGCGTACGGCACGGCCGACGGCAGCGCGCCCCCGGCCATCAGGCCGATGGTGTGGGCGACGTCGGCCAGCAGCCAGGCGCCGACCTCGTCCGCGATCCCCCGGAAGGCGGCGAAGTCGATCTCCCGCGGGTAGGCGGTGGCGCCACAGATGATCATCTTGGGCTGGTGCCGCAGCGCCAGCTCCCTGACCTCGTCGTAGTCGATCAGCTCGGTGTCCCGGCGCACACCGTAGGCGACGACGTCGAACCACCGGCCGGAGAAGTTGACCCGGGAGCCGTGGGTGAGGTGGCCGCCGTGTGACAGCTCCATGGCCAGCACCGTGTCGCCCGGCTGGAGCAGCGCGGCGTAGGCGGCCAGGTTGGCCGAGGCGCCCGAGTGGGGCTGGACGTTGACGTGGTCGGCGCCGAACAGCAGCTTGGCCCGGTCGATCGCGAGCCTCTCGGCCCGGTCGACGACCTCGCAGCCGGCGTAGTAGCGCCTGCCGGGATATCCCTCGGCGTATTTGTTGGTGAGCGTCGATCCGAGCGCGGCGAGCACGGCGGGCGAGGCGAAGTTCTCGCTCGCGATGAGCTGGAGGCCGCCGCGGAGCCGGTCGAGCTCGTCGAGGAGCACACGCGCGACCTCTGGGTCCCGCCTGTGCAGGAGCCCGAAGTCGGGCCCGTAGTACGGCTCTGCGCCCATGGCTCACATCCCGGGGATGACGACTCAACCCACTTTAAGCCCGGACGCCCCCGCTTTCCGAGGCCAGGGGCGCGCCATCACCGGAACGCGCCGTCACGAGAACGCGTGCGGGGCCCCGGCGTTGGCGGGCACCCACCTCGGGGTGTCGGCCGCCTGGTCGCTGATCGAGGTGAGGATCGCCTGCCGGTAGAGGCCGAGGCGGGTGCGCCACTCGGCCATCTCCTTCACGTAGCGTCCCGACACCGGGGCGTCCCAGACGTCTCGGCTCCTGGCCAGCTGGTAGGCCCGGTCGAGGCTGGCCGCCAGGTCGTCGAGGGCGGGGAGCACCTGCCGCCACATCGTGACCAGCCGCTGGTAGTCGGGGTTGAACTCCCACGAGGTGGCCCTGTCGGGGGAGGGCAGGCCGAGACTCCCCGAGGCGGGCGGGGTCTCTCCCGGCTGCAGCGGCTGCGGTGCTGGTGGATCCACGAACATCACAGGCTCCTCACGCTCACTGCCCGCCCGACCGTCCGCCGGGTGGCGGGACCGGCCGCAGCGGGTCTCCCGGATCCACGTCGCCCGCCGGGCCGTCCGGCCCGACGTCCATGGGTGCCCACGCGCCCTCGCCCCACGTCTCGCCGTCGGGCACCCGCACGCTCGGCATGTCCACCGGCTCGACATCGCGCGCGTTGTCGGCCAGCGTCTTGAGCGCCTCGACGCTCGGCGGGTCCGCCTGGACCGAGACCACGTCGCCGTCGGCCTGCCACGCGGCCGCCTGGCCGACGGCGGGCCGCGTCTCCGCGCTCCCGGGGGCGTTCCCGGCCGACCGGGTGCCGCTCTCCTGCCCGTCCGGCGGCTGGAACGCCTGGTCCAGGTCGGCCGTGTCGGGGACGGGGACGCCGGAGTCGGTCCACGGCGGCGCCGTGCGGGGCTCGATCCGGTCGGGCCGGGCGGCGGTGTCGGAGCCGCCGTCGGCGTCGGGCATCTCCAGCGGCGGGATGTCCTCGATGTTCTTCAGCAGTTCGGCGACCTCCGCCGCCGTGGGCGAGTCGAGGGGGACCTGGAGGACCGGCACGCCGTCCACCGCCACGACCCTCGGCTTCATGTCGCCGCGCTGGTCGATGTCGTCGGGGTGGTCCTTCCGCGCGGTGTCCAGGATGTCGCCGTCGGAGGTGGAGCCCCCGTCCCGGGGAGAGGTCTCATCGCCCTTCGAACCCGTGCCGTCCTTGAAATCAGAACCGGCACCGTCCTCCGAACCCACACCCGGACCGTCATCGGTGACATTCTCCACCGGAGGATCGAAACCCTCCCCCGACCCATCAGGGACAGACCCCCCGTCCCGCGGAGAGGTCTCATCACCCTTCGAACCCGTGCCGTCCTTGAAATCAGAACCGGCACCGTCCTCCGAACCCACACCCGGACCGTCATCGGTGACATTCTCCACCGGAGGATCGAAACCCTCCCCCGACCCATCAGGGACAGACCCCCCGTCCCGCGGAGAGGTCTCATCACCCTTCGAACCGGTGTCGGGCTTGAGGTCGGAACCGTTGTCGGAGACGTTCTCCATCCGGGGGTCGTAGACGTTCACCTTGCGGGAACCGTCGTCGTCCCCGGACCTGTCGGAGGTGGGCCCCCCGTCCCGCGGAGAGGTCTCATCGCCCTTGGAGCCGGTGCCGCCCTTGGAGTCGGAGCCGGTGTCGCGGGATGGCGTCTCGTCGCCCCTGGATCCGGTCTCGCGGGATGGCGTCTCGTCGCCCCTCGACCCGGTCTCGCGGGGGGACGGCTCGTCGCCCTTGGTGTCGCCCTTGGACCCGGTGTCCCGGGGGGACGACTCGTCGCCCTTGGAGCCGGTGTCGGGCTTGGGATCGGGCCTGGGGTCCGGCTCCGAGCCGTCCTTCGGCCGGTCGGCCTGGGGGTGCTCGCGCGCCGGCGGCCCCTCGTCGCCCCTGGGGACGGCAGGTTTCAGATCTTCGGCCTTCGGCGTCGTCGGCCGGGGCTCGGACTTCCCGTCCGCCCCGGAGCCCGGGTCGGCGGTCTTCGGCTCCCCGGCCCTCGGCTCGGCCGCGGGCGCCGCCTCCTGCTTGATCTTCTTCTCCAGCAGCGCCACCCGGGCGGAGACGTCGCGGACCATCACCTCGCACGCGTCGGCGACCTGCGACGGACGGTGGGCCGACTGCGAGGAGAGCCCCGCCCCGCTCATCAGCTGGGTGATCCGGCCCTCGGCGTCACGCATCCGCGTGACCGCCTGCTTGACCTCGGACAGCAGATCACGGACCAGCTCGGGGTCCATTCCGTCGAACTTGCCCATGGGCGTCTCCCGGAAGTGTCGGCGCACTTCACCGTACCGGGGAGACAGCCCGGCGTCACGATGATAATCAGACGGTATCGATCACGGCATAAGCCGTGGACCGGCCGGTCAGTCGTCGGCCTCCGGGCCCGCGTCCGTGGCCACGTAGCCGATCACGCCGCGCAGCTTCTCCACCGGGACGGCCCCCCGGCGCAGCAGCCTGGGGACCGCTGTGGTCAGGTCGAGGATCGTGGAGGGGACGTTGTCGGGGCACGGGCCGCCGTCGAGATAGACCGCGACCGAGTCGCCGAGCTGCTTCTCGGCGTCGGCCGCCGTGGTGGCGGCGGGGGCACCGGAGCGGTTGGCGCTGGAGACGGCCATCGGGCCGGTCTCCTTGAGCAGCTCCAGTGCGACCGGGTGCAGGGGCATCCGGATCGCGACGGTGCCCTTGCTGTCGCCCAGGTCCCACGACAGCGACCGGTTGGCGCGGCAGATCAGCGTCAGCGGGCCGGGCCAGAAGGAGTCGACGAGGTCCTGGCCGTAGGGGCCGAGGTTCTCCACGAGGGCGTTGGCGGCGCGCACGGTGCCGACCAGCACGGGCACCGGCATGTCCCGGCCGCGCCCCTTGGCCTCCAGCAGGGAGGTGACGGCGGCCGGGGTGAAGGCGTCGGCGCCGATGCCGTAGACGGTGTCGGTCGGCAGCACCACGAGCTCGCCCCGCCGTACGGCCGAGGCCGCGTCGGTCAGGCCGTCGGCCCGCTGCGCGGCGTCCATGCAGTCATACTGTCGGCTCACTGTGCCTCCTCACCTGGCGGCTCGTCATCAGTGAGCCGAAGCTGCTGCGTTCATGTGCTCGCCCGCCCACGCCGTGCCATCCTATTCCTGGCCGAAACGGGCGGTGACAAAGCGGTCCCGGCGGGTGAGGTCCTGGCGGCTGCGGACGTCGCGCCAGCCGTTGTCCTCGGAGAAGATCAGATAGACCGGGGTGCCCTGCTGGTCGGCGTGCTCCACGGCGACGAACCCGCCGGGCCGCAGCAGCCGCCTGGCGGTCCGTTCCACCGCCCTGACCTCGTCGAGACCGTCGCTGCCCGAGCCGTACAGTGCCCGGTGCGGGTCGTAGTCGCGCACCTCGGGGTCGCGGGGGATCGCGCCCGGCGGGATGTAGGGCGGGTTGGAGATGACCAGGTCCACCTGGCCGTCGAGCTCGGACAGGGCGTCGGCCAGGTCCTCCGGGTGCAGGTGGACCCGGCCCTGGCCGTGCTCCAGGATGTTGCGCTTGGCCCAGCGGTAGGCGTCGGGGTCGACCTCGACCGCGTGCACCGTGGCGAGCGCGATCTCCTGGGCGATGGACAGCGCGATGGCGCCGGAGCCGGTGCCGAGGTCCACGACCACCGGCGAGGCGACGTCCATCTCCCTCAGCCGCTCGATGGCCCATCCGGCCACGACCTCGGTCTCCGGGCGCGGCACGAACACGCCCGGCCCGACCTCCAGGGAGAGATAGCGGAAGTAGGCGCGCCCGGTGATGTGCTGGAGCGGTTCGCGGGCCTCACGCCGGGCGACGCCCTCCCAGAAGAGCGCGTCGAAGTCCGCGTCTGTCACGTTGTGCAGCTCGCTGCGCCGTACACCGTGGACATATGCCGCGATCTCCTCGGCGTCGGTGCGTGGCGACGGCACACCTGCCTCGGCGAGCCGGGCGGTGGCGAGGGCGATCTCGTCCAGCAGAAAGGTCATGGGCGCGTTCTATGAGTGGGCGGCGAGCTTCTCCGCCATCTCGGCGTCAAGCAGGGACTGGATGACGGCCGTGAGGTCACCGTCCAGAACCTGATCAAGGTTGTAGGCCTTGAAGCCGACACGGTGGTCGGAGATGCGGTTCTCGGGGAAGTTGTAGGTGCGGATGCGCTCGGAGCGGTCGACCGTCCGGATCTGGGACTTGCGCTCGGCCATCGCGGCGGCGTTGGCCTCCTCCTCGGCGATGGCCTGCAGGCGGGCCCGGAGGATGCGCATGGCCGACTCCTTGTTCTGGAGCTGGCTCTTCTCGTTCTGGCAGGAGGCGACCACACCGGTCGGGATGTGCGTGATCCGCACCGCCGAGTCGGTGGTGTTGACGCTCTGCCCGCCGGGGCCGCTGGAGCGGTAGACGTCGATGCGCAGGTCGTTCGGGTCGATCTGGACGTCGACCTCCTCGGCCTCCGGATAGACCAGGACGCCCGCCGCGCTGGTGTGGATGCGGCCCTGCGACTCGGTGACCGGCACCCGCTGGACGCGGTGCACGCCGCCCTCGAACTTCAGCTTCGACCAGACGCCCTCGTCGCCCCTGGCCTTCAGGGCGACCGTGACGTCCTTGTAGCCGCCCAGGTCGGAGTGGGTGGCGTCGATGAGCTCGGTCTTCCAGCCGATCCGCTCGGCGTAGCGCAGGTACATCCGCAGGAGGTCGCCGGCGAACAGCGCCGACTCCTCACCGCCCTCGCCCGCCTTGATCTCCATGATGATGTCCTTGTCATCGTTGGGATCACGCGGGACGAGCAGGTGCCGGAGCTTGTCCTCCAGCTCGGGGACGCGCCCTTCGAGCTCTCTGGCCTCCTCGGCGAAGGCCTCGTCCTCGGCCGCCAGCTCCTTGGCCGTGGCCAGGTCGTCGCGGACGCCCTCGAGCTCCCGATGGGTGTTGACGATCGGGGTCAGCTCGGCGTAGCGCCTGCCGAAGGTGCGTGCCTGCGTCGGGTTGGCGTGCACGGCGGGATCGGCGAGCTTGAGTTCCAGCTCGGCGTACTCACTGAGCAGCTCGTCGAGATTCACCGTGCGTCCTTCCTGAAAAGCCCTTCCGAGCCTGCCTAATCACCACGAACGCCGACCCGGGTGCCCCCTCGGAGAACGGGGGGGTTCCGGGCCGGCGTCGAGTGTGGGCTACTGGCCCGTGGTCTTCTTGCCGAAGCGCTTCTCGAAGCGCGCCACCCGGCCGCCGGTGTCCAGGATCTTCTGCTTGCCCGTGTAGAACGGGTGGCAGGCCGAGCACACGTCGGCGTGGATCACGCCGCTCTTGGCGGTGCTGCGCGTGGTGAAGGAGTTACCACAGGTGCAGGTCACCTCGGTGGTCACGTACTCCGGGTGAATGTCGGGCTTCATGGCTTCAGTCCTCTCCAAGGCGCGGTCGCCGGGTCGCCACTGTCTCTCGCCTGTCAGGCTTGCGCGCGGTGTGCACACTGAGGTGCGCGCGGGCGGGAACCGGAACCGCTGCGGTTCGGCTACCAGTGTGCCAGATGCTCCAACCACCCCAGGCCACAAGACATTCCCCGCGCGCATGGCCCGCGTTTGTGGACAGGTCACAACGGCCCCACCGGCTCCAGTGCTCAAATCGTAATTTTATCGAATATTTACCTTACCCGGCGAGCGGACCAGGTCCGCCTGTACGGCACCGGCCGTGTCGGCGGCCAGGGCACGTGGGGACGGTGTCCGGCGGTGGACGGCGCCGGACGCCGTCTCATCTGCCCAGGTAGGCCAGGACGGCGAGGACCCGGCGGTGGTCGTCGGAGGCGGGTTCGAGGCCGAGCTTGGAGAAGATGCCGGAGATGTGCTTCTCCACCGCGCCGTCGGTGACCGCCAGCCGCGCGGCGACCGCCGCGTTGGAGCGGCCCTCGGCCATCAGGGCCAGGACCTCCCGCTCCCTGGCGGTCAGGGACTCCAGCGGGTCGTCCCGGCGGTGGCGGCTCAGCAGCTGCGCGATCACTTCGGGATCGATGACCGTCCCCCCCGCCGCCACCCGGCGCACCGCGTCGAGGAACTCCGACACGTCGGCGATCCGCTCCTTGAGCAGGTAGCCGACCGCCGCGGCGCCCCCGCCGATCAGCTCGGTGGCGTACTGCTGCTCGACATACTGCGACAGCACCAGGATCGGCAGCCCCGGCCGCCGGGACCTGGCCTCCAGGGCGGCGCGCAGCCCCTCGTCGGTGTGGCTCGGCGGCATCCGCACGTCCACGACCGCCAGGTCGGGAGCGTGCTCGGCCACCGCGGCCACCAGGCCGGGGCCGTCCCCCGCCACCCCGACGGTCTCGATCCCGCCGTCGGCCAGCAACCGGGCGAGCCCCTCACGCAACAGCACCGAGTCTTCGGCGATCACCACCCGCATGGGCTCAAGTTTTCACCACTCGCAGGGCAGTTCGGCGCGGATCAGCGTGGGACCGCCGAGTGGGCTGTCCACGCTCAGCGTGCCGTCGATGGTCGCGGCCCGGTCCGCCAGCCCCGCGAGGCCGCCTCCGGCGCGCGGCACCGCGGCGCCGACCCCGTTGTCGTGCACCTCGACCACCACCCGCTGGCCCCGCCGGCTGACCCGGATCGACGCCTCGGTCGCCTCGGAGTGCTTGACCATGTTGGTCAGGGACTCGGCCACGATGAAGTAGGCGATGCTCTCCACGGCGGCCGGAGGGCGGTGGGAGACCTCCACCGACAGGTCCACCCGTACGGGCGCCCGGGCCGCGAGCGAGGACAGCGCCGCGTCCAGCCCCCGGTCGGTGAGGATCGCCGGATGGATGCCCCGGGCGAGATCGCGCAGCTCGGCGATCGCCGCCTTGGTGCCGGCGTGGGCCTGGGCGATGAGCTCCCGGGCGCCCTGCGGGTCGGAGTCCATCCTGGCCTGGGCCCGGCCCAGGTCGATGGCGACCGACAGCAGCCGCTGCTGGGCGCCGTCGTGCAGGTCGCGTTCGATCCTGCGCCGCTCCGCCTCGGCCGCGTCGACCCCGCGTGCCCGGCTGGCCCGCAGGTGGGCCGCCCGGGCGGCCAGCAGGTTCTTCTCCCCCGCGCCCAGCAGCGCGAGAGCGAGCATCCCGTGCAGCCGGGCCATCCCCCGCGTCGCGTAGAGCGCGACGAGGAAGATCCCCAGCCCGGCGGGCACGCACAGCAGCGCCTCCGGCACGGTGCCGACCAGCACCCCGTCGGTGATCGTCAGCGGACCGCCGGCGAGCAGCAGGGCCGTGGGCGTGAGGACCAGGCCGAGTGCCAGCGACCACAGGACCGCCGAGACGACGAACTCCACGATCCCCACCGGCACCAACAGCACCAGATAGAGGAGGTCCTTCCAGGTGGCCGGGTCGGCGAACACGTCCTTCCAGCGCAGGAACAGGTTGTCGCGCCGGGAGGGGCGGTAGGGGTCGGGGATCGTGACGCCGAAGGCCAGTCCGAGCAGCCTGCGCTCCAGCATCGCCGCACCGCGCCAGGCGAAGACGGTCAGCGCGGCCAGCGGCACCCCCGCCCACACGACCACCAGGCTGAGCGAGATCGGGATCGCCGACGCCAGGAAGGCGGCGCAGGTGATGCCGTAGAACATGCTCGCCAGCAGGTACGGCACGGCGCGCCAGGTCATCGGGTCGACGATCATCCCGAGCGGCCCGTTCGGCCCCAGCGGCACCCGCCGGCACAACGGCGTGCGCGCCACCGGTCCGCCCACCGCCGTCTCGGCCGTCATACGCCCCCCTCTGGCTCCGTGCGCTGCGATCACGGTCCGCGTCCGGGCCCGCCGGGGCCGGGGCGCGGTGAAATGCCCGACGGACCCCGGGGCGCGGTGAGATGGGGCGGACGGGCGTCCTGAAGTATGGATATCCCGAAGAGTGCGCCCGCACAAGGGCCCGGAGACGACAGACGCCCCGGCCGTGGGGCCGGGGCGTGAGCCGTACAGCGAGGTGATCAGTCGCGGTCGGAGCTGACCGTCGTCTTCTGGACCTGGAGGAGGAACTCCGCGTTGGACTTGGTCTCCCTCATCTTCTCCAGGAGCAGCTCCAGTGCCTGCTGCATGTCCAGGGCGTGGAGCACCCGGCGCAGCTTCCAGACGATCTGCAGCTCGTCCTTCGACATGAGGATCTCTTCCTTGCGGGTGCTGGACGCGTCGACGTCCACCGCCGGGAAGATGCGCTTGTCGGCCAGGGAGCGGTTGAGCTTGAGCTCCATGTTGCCGGTGCCCTTGAACTCCTCGAAGATGACCTCGTCCATCTTCGAGCCGGTCTCGACCAGCGCGGTGGCGAGGATCGTCAGCGAGCCGCCGTTCTCGATGTTGCGGGCGGCGCCGAAGAAGCGCTTGGGCGGGTAGAGCGCCGTGGAGTCGACACCACCCGACAGGATGCGGCCGGAGGCCGGGGCCGCCAGGTTGTAGGCCCGGCCCAGACGGGTGATCGAGTCGAGCAGCACGACCACGTCGTGGCCCAGCTCCACCAGACGCTTGGCGCGCTCGATGGCGAGCTCGGCGACCGTGGTGTGGTCCTCGGCGGGGCGGTCGAAGGTCGAGTGGATGACCTCGCCCTTGACCGAGCGCTGCATGTCGGTGACCTCTTCCGGACGCTCGTCCACGAGGACGACCATCAGGTGGCACTCGGGGCTGTTGCGCGTGATCGCGTTGGCGATCGCCTGGAGCACCATCGTCTTACCGGCCTTGGGCGGGGAGACGATGAGGCCGCGCTGGCCCTTGCCGATCGGCGAGACGAGGTCGATGATCCGCGTGCTCAGGACGTTGGGCTCGGTCTCCAGGCGGAGCCGCTCCTGCGGGTACAGCGGCGTGAGCTTGTTGAAGTCGGGCCGCTGCCGCGCCTGCTCCGGGTCCATGCCGTTGACCGTGTCGAGGCGGACGAGCGCGTTGAACTTCTCGCGGCGCTCGCCGTCGCGGGGCTGGCGGACGGCGCCGGTGACGACGTCGCCCTTGCGCAGGCCGTTGCGGCGGATCTGGGCCAGGGAGACGTAGACGTCGTTGGAGCCCGGCAGGTAGCCGCTGGTCCGCACGAACGCGTAGTTGTCGAGGATGTCCAGGATGCCGGCGATCGGGATCAGGACGTCGTCGTCGCCGACCACGGGCTCGTTGCTGTCGAAGCGGTCACGGCCACGGCGGTTGCGCTCCCGGAACCGGCCGCGGCGGCCACGGCGGTCGTCGTCGTCGCCGACGCCGTGCTGGTCGCCGCGGTCCTGCGGGCCACGGTTCTGCGGGCCGCGGTCACCGCGGTCGCCCCGCTCGGCGCGGTCGTTCACCCGGTCGTTGCGCTCGCCACGGTCGTTGCGCTCGCCACGGTCGTTGCGCTCACCGCGCTCGCCGCGGTCGTTACGCTCGCCGCGGTCGCCGCGCTCACCACGGCTCTGGCCCGCGTCGGCGGCGCGCTGGTCGCCACGGCCGTCGCCGCGCTCACGGCGGTCGCCGGTGCGCTCGCCACGGTCGCTGTTGCGGCTGCGGCGGTCGCCGCGCTCCCGACGGCTCTCGCCACGCTCGGGACGGCTGTCGGTCTGAACGGCCTCCGCCTGCTGCTCCACCACGGGAGCGGCCGCGGCCACGGCCACGGGCTCGGGAGCGGCGGGCGCCTGCTCGGCCACGGGCTCGGCGGCGACGGCCGGGCGGGAACGTTCCCTGCGGCTGCGGGCCGGGCGCTCGGCGACCGGCTCGGCCGCGACGGCCGGAGCCGGCGGAGTCTCCTTGACAGCGGCGGCGGGAGCAGGGGCGCTCTCGGGTGATACGCCCTGCTTCTCCTGGATGGCCGCGATGAGCTGGCTCTTGCGCATCCGCCCGGTCCCGCTGATGCCAAGCCCGGAGGCCATGGCCTGCAGCTCAGGCAGCACCATGGCGGACAGGCCGGTGCCGGAGCGACGGCGCGGCCGGGCCGCGGCGCGGGTGGGGGTGTCGCCGGCCGCCGGCGGCGCGCCGGCGGCGTCGGAGAGGAGTTCGGTGGTGTCGCTCACTAATGGGTCCTTCCCAGGGGTCGGGCGTGGCCACGATCAGCCAATCGTCCCGGTGGTGCGATCAACCCGGTGGGACAGACCGGGTCGGGTTGCACGTTGCGATCCTCGACGGCCCGTGAGGGCCGCCGCCACTGTCGGAGAAGGGCACATCCATGCCGTCACCATCGAGATTCGCCGACGGTGGGGCTTGGAGGACACCCCCCGGATTGCTACCGGCAACCAGATGTCGAGGTAATTCGAACGCGCGTGTCCCCTCAAACGCCGCCTCTCGTTACCCCAACCGAATGTGGAGCATTCGGAGGGGACGGATTCGGGGAGGCCACTGCGGCGCTCACATCCCACGGAGTGGGACATGATGCAGCGATGTGTGGCTGACAAGCACGCACCCAACAAGGGGGCACCTGGTGCGGCTACCAGCCTAACATCACCAGCGCACACAGCTATTCCCTGAAGGTCGAAGAGGCATCAGCGTGTCTCGGGAGAGCCAACGCAGGCACCGCGGGTTTCGACATCCAGTGGCTGGATGTGCCAATCAGTACCCACTTCCGGTGCGATCAAATCCTGCGTATCCACTGTCGAAAACGCAAGAATTGTGGGGCCCGCTCCCGAGACGACCGTAGGGACGCCGAGCCCGCGCAGACGTTGTACCAGATCCACGCTCTGCGGCATCGCAGGCGCGCGGTAGTTCTGGTGCAGCCGATCTTCGGTGGCGGCCAGCAGGAGCTCCCGCTCCGGCCGGCCGGTCAGCGCCGCGATCAGCAGCGCGGCCCGTCCGGCGTTCGCGGACGCGTCGGCGTGCGGCACGTCCTTGGGGAGCAGCCCCCGGGCGACCTCTGTGGACAGCCGGTGCCTGGGGATGATGGCCACGGGCCGGATGTCGGCGTGTGGGATCAGCTTCACCATATGCGGTGCGTCCGACTGGTCCGTCCACGCGATGGTCAGTCCACCCGCCAGGCACGGGGCCACGTTGTCGGGATGCCCCTCGATCTCGGTGGCCAGCGCGAAGACGTCGTCGTCGGTGAACCGGGCGGCCGCCTCCGGACCGCCGGGGACGGCCCCCGCCGGACCGGGCGCGGCCGGGTAGGGCGTGCCGGCCAGCGCCCGCGCGGCGAGGATGCCCGCGCAGGTCGCCGCCGAGGAGGAGCCCAGCCCCCGGGCGTGCGGGATGCGGTTGAGGCAGCGCAGCCGGATGCCGCGCGGCTGCGGCAGGCCCATCCGGTCGAAGGTCGTGCGCATCGTCTTGACGATGAGATGGCCCTCGCCCAGGTCGAGCTCGCCCTCACCCTCGCCCTCGACCACGATGGCGACGCTCCGGGACCCGGGGCCGCCCGGGGGCTCCACCAGGCTGACCTCGACCTCGTCGTAGAGGCCGAGGGCCAGCCCCAGGGCGTCGAACCCGGGGCCGAGGTTGGCTGACGTCGCCGGGACCCGGACGACGACCCTGCTGCTGTCGGTCATCGAAATTCTGGGGCGCAGGCCCCTGGCTTGGCCATAGGGAGGGAGCCCCTCCTCCTATCTGACTGTTCGGCGCGGTGCTCTGACTGTTCGGCGCGGTGCTCTGACTGTTCGGCCCGGTGCGCGGATGGGCGGTCGGTGCGGGACGTCACGGCGGGGCATGGGACGGCCACGGCGGGCGGGACGCCACGGCGGGACGGCGCCGGCGGACGCGGGGCGCCGCGGGGACGCCCCGCCGTACCGGTGCCGTCACGGCGGGCACGGGACGCTAGGCGAGGCCGAGCGCCGTGGCCGCGGCGTGGGCGTCGATGGGGATCGTCACCGGGGTGGGCGCCCCGGAGATGGCCCAGTCGGGGTCCTTGAGGCCGTTGCCGGTCACCGTGCAGACGATGCGACGGCCCGGCTCGACGAGGCCCTGCCCGTGGGCCTGGAGAAGACCGGCCACGCTGGCGGCGGAGGCGAGCTCGACGAACACGCCCTCCTCCTGGGCCAGCAGCTTGTAGGCGGCGGCGATCTGACGGTCGGTGACGGCCTGGATGACGCCGCCGGACTCGTCACGGGCGGCCTCGGCGAGCTGCCAGGAGGCGGGGTTGCCGATGCGGATGGCGGTGGCGATCGTGTGCGGGTGGGTCACCGGCGCTCCGTTGACGATCGGCGCGGCGCCGCTGGCCTGGAAGCCGAACATCCGGGGCGTCTTGGTGGAGACGCCGTCGGCGGCGTATTCGGTGTAGCCCATCCAGTAGGCGGAGATGTTGCCCGCGTTGCCGACCGGGATGCAGTGGATGTCGGGTGCGTCGCCGAGCGCGTCGACGATCTCGAAGGCCGCGGTCTTCTGGCCCTGGAGCCGGAACGGGTTCACCGAGTTGACCAGCGCGATGGGGTAGTTCTCCGACAGCTTCCTGGTCATCTCCAGGCAGTCGTCGAAGGAGCCCTCGACCTGGAGCAGCGTGGCCCCGTGGACCAGCGCCTGGGCCAGCTTGCCCATCGCGATCTTGCCCCGGGGCACCAGCACGGCGCAGGTCAGGCCCGCGCGGACCGCGTAGGCGGCGGCGGAGGCGCTGGTGTTGCCGGTGGAGGCGCAGATGACGGCCTTCGCGCCGTCTTCGACGGCCTTGCTGATGGCCATGGTCATGCCACGGTCCTTGAAGCTGCCGGTCGGGTTCGCGCCCTCGACCTTGAGATAGACGTCGCAGCCGGTCAGGGCCGATACCCGGTGCGCCGGGACGAGCGGCGTGCCGCCCTCCAGGAGCGTGACGACGGGCGTCGCCGTGGTCACCGGAAGTCGGTCACGGTACTCCTCGATGAGGCCACGCCACGCCCTGGTCATGATTGCTCCTCCCGCGCACGGGTACACCGTGCGCGTCCTACCTGCGGTGTTAGGCAACGAGTCTACGGGCAACGGCCTACGCGATGGGATGTGCCGTCCATCCAATGGACAGCGCGGGCGACTTCCCCGCCCGCCCACAGGAAACCCTAAGCATGCGGGGATAGGGTTGACAGGACTTGACAAGCGGTAACGCAGACAAGGGGCGCCACACCATGACGGATGGAGCGAGGATCGACCTGCCCCCGATCCGGCACAACGACTACTCCCCCCTGGACCCGCCCACGCTGGGCGGATGGGATCCGGCGCTCCCGGTGAGCGTGGTCATCCCCGCCTACGGCGGCCAGCACAGACTCGACCTGACCCTCGCCGCCCTGGCGGCGCAGACCTACCCCGGTCACCTCACGGAGGTGATCGTGGTGGACGACGGCAGCGACCCGCCCCTGCGGCTGCCGGAGATCGCCCCGCCGGACACCAGGATCGTGGCCGCCGCCCCCGGAGGCTGGGGCATCGCGCACGCGGTGAACACCGGGGCCGCCCTCGCCGAGGGCCGGATCATCCACCGCCTGGACGCCGACATGGTCGTCTGCCGCGAGCACATCGAGGCGATGGCCCGCTGGCACCACCTGGCCGGCTACCTGGTCGCCATCGGCGCCAAGAAGTTCCTCAAGGAGCCCGAGATCTCCCCCGCCGATCTGTACGACGGCGTGCGCACGGGCCCGCTGGGAGCCGTCTTCGACCTGTCGGAGGCGCTGGCCAGCTCCACCGAGCAGACCATCTCCCGCACCGACGGCCTGCGGACCAGCCGCAACCCCTACCACGTGTGCACCGGACCGACGGTGTCGATGCTGCGGGAGACCTTCCACGCCGTCGGCGGGGTGGATCCCGACGTGCTCCGGGGCGAGGACACCGAGTTCGCCTACCGGCTGGCCGCGCACGGCGTGGTCTTCGTCCCCGAGATGGCGGCCGAGGCCGTGCACCTGGGGCTCCCGGCGCAGCGCCGCGACCGTGACCGGGTGGTCCGCGCGGTCGGCCCCTACCTCGCCCACCGCGTGCCGCTCCGCCGCGACCTGCGCAAGGACCGGGGCCGGCGGTGGCTGGTGCCGTATGTGGAGGTGGTGCTCCACCTCGACGGCGAGGTCAAGGACGACAGGCCGGTGCGTGAGGCGGTGAGCGCGGCGCTGGAGGGGTCGGTGACCGACGTGGTGGTCACCCTGGTCGCCCCCTGGTCCCGGCTGACCTCGGGCCGCCGCCCGGTGCTCGGCGACCCCTCCTTCGAGCTGCGGCTGCTGCGCGAGCACTTCGCCCACGACGAGCGGGTACGGCTGGCCGACGAGGTCTCCGCCACGCCCGCGCCGATCCCGTTCCGCTACACGGGCCCGGTCTCGGTCCCGCTGGGGCCCGACTCGCTGGAGCGGATGATCGCCGCGGTCCAGGGCGACCGGTCCGGCATGCTCGTCGTCGGCCTCGACGACGGCGGCTCGGCGACGCTGGAGCGGACCGAGGCGCTGGGCAGGGCGCTCCTGCTGGGCGCCGACGACGTCCCCGCCTCGATCAGGGCCACCCACGGCGTACGGCACGGCGAGCGGGCGGAGTTCTGGCCGGCCCGGGCCGCCGCCGCCCCGGCTCCGGCGGGCAGGCCGGGGCGGGCCACGGTCGACAGCAGGCCCGCGGTCAAACCCGCGGACAGGCCCGCGCAGGCCACCGCCGGCGGCGGGCCCGCCGACAGGCCCGCAGCGGCCGCGGGGGGCAGGCCGGCGGAGGACAGGCCCGCGGACAGGCCGGCGCGGAGCGCGGCCGACAAGCCCGCGCAGGCCGGGGCGGGCGGGTTCACGGTGCCGGCGCGGAAGCCGAAGTCCCGGCTCGCCAGGTTCCGCTCCGCGATCCGCAGGGGCTGAGCCGGTCAGCCGGCCGCGACCAGGCTCTCGCTCTCCTCGGGCAGGGGCCTCACGCGCCGCCGCACCATGAGCCCGAAGGCCACGACGAGCAGGCCCGACAGGCCCGATATCACGAACGGGGCGGCGGGCCGCCAGGTGTCGTAGAGCAGACCGCCGAGGCCGGAGACCACGAGGATGCCGACGGCCCCGCACAGCGTCTGCACCCCGTAGGCGGAGCCGCGCACGGCGGCGGGGGCCTGCTGGGCCAGCAGCGGGCCGGCGGTGGTGATCGCGGCGATCTCTCCCAGGCCGACGAGCACGGCCACCAGCATCATGCCGGAGCCGAGCGGGTCGCTGATCAGCAGCGTGGACAGGTAGGACACCGCCGCGACGGCCTGGGCGAGGATGAGCACGTCCTGGCGCCGCATCCGGTCGCCCAGCCAGCCGAACAGCGGCGCGGCGACCATGGCCACGGTCTGGGCGATGCCGACCACGGCCCCGCCGCGGGCCAGCGCCTCGGCCGCCGACATGCCGCGCTCGCCGGTGGCGTAGTCGATCACCCACAGGGACATGAAGCCCGCCACGACGGCGAGGTCGGCGCGGGCGACGAACGCCGCCGCGTAGGACAGCGCCACGCCGGGGTCCCGGGCGAGCGCGACGCCCTCCCTGACCAGCCGGGCCAGCGGGACGCGCTCGGCGGCCGCGCCGACCCGGACGGTGGACAGGGTGAACCACATCAGCCCGGCGACGGCGAGGACGGCCGCGGCGATGATCAGGAACGAGACGCGGGCGGCGTCGACCGGGGCCATCCCCCGGTCCTCGAAGATCTTGGGCAGGCGGACCAGGGCGAGCACCGCGACCATCGCGCCCAGACCGCTGAACAGGCCGACCAGGCCGTAGGCCTTGCCCCGGGAACCGTCGCGGACGTAGTCGACGGCCACCGTCGACAGCATCCCGCTGAGCGCGGCCACGCCGAGGGCGAAGACCACCCGCAGCGCGACGAGCACGGTCGTGTTCCCGGCGAACGGGAACAGCGCGGCGCCCAGCGCGCACAGCGCGAACCCGGCCACCACGACGGGCCGGCGGCCGAACCGGTCGGCCAGCGCGCCGTACCAGGCCAGGCTGGCGATCATCGCGATCTCGGCGGCGACGCCGAGCAGGCCGACGGCCTTGCCCTGGTCACCCTCCGCGACGCCCAGGACGCCGCCCAGGATGTACGGCTGCGCCGCCGGCAGGAAGGAGATGACCATGGTCGCGACGAACGACATGGACAGGCAGGCCCACATGTTGCCGCGGCCGATGCCGTCGGCGAGCTGCAGGCCCAGGACGCGGCGCGGGGAGGAGGCGGCCATGGCGCGATCTTGTCAGCTCCGGGGCCGGTTCTCCAGCGCCTCTTATATATGATCACGATAATTCCGGAAATATCCCACCGGGGAGCGGCACGTGACCGACCAGATACCTAAGGGTATTCAGACGCATATTCCGAATGTCGCACGTATGTACGACTACTACCTCGGCGGCAAGGACAACTTCCCGGCCGACCGGGAGGCCGCGGAGAAGGTCCTCGGCGTCGTCCCCGAGATCCGCCACAGCGCCCGGTCCAACCGTGCCTTCCTCGGCCGCGCCGTCGACTTCGTCGCGCGCTCGGGCATCCGCCAGTTCCTCGACATCGGCGCCGGGCTGCCCACCCAGAACAACGTGCACCAGGTCGCCACGGGCGCCCGGGTCGTCTACGTCGACATCGACCCGACCGTCCTGGTCCACGGCAGGGCGATCCTCGGCAAGAACGAGAACGTGACCATCGTCCAAGGGGACGTGCGCCGCCCCGGCGAGATCCTGGAACACCCGGACGTCCGCGCGGCGATCGACTTCGACCAGCCGGTGGCGGTGCTCATGCTGGCGATCATGCATTTCGTCCCCGACGAGGACGACCCCGCGGGCATCATCGCCACCTTCCGCCGCGCCATGGCGCCCGGCAGCCATCTGATCCTCTCCCACGTCGCGGTCGACGCCAGGCCGGAGGCGGCCGAGGGGGTCACCAAGGTGTACGACCGGGCGTCCTCGCCCTTCGTCCCCCGGACGGGCGAGGAGATCACCCGCCTGTTCGACGGCCTCGACGTGGTCGAGCCCGGGATCGTCAACCTCCCCGAGTGGCGCCCGGCCCCCGACGCCGTGGTCCCCTACAAGGGCATCGGGTCCTACTTCCTCGGCGGGGTCGGCGTGGTCACCGGGGACAGGTGACCGCCCGCCCGGCGGGCGCGGACCGGTCGCGCCGGGCGGTCCGCGCCCCGGCCGGAGCCCTCGCCGCCGGCCGGTGACGCGCATGGTGTACGCCAAGTGCACCCGCCTGGCGATGCCCCGCGACAAGCTGTTCG
>NZ_JBSFPS010000075.1:0-36597 GCF_053588315.1 Streptosporangium sp. NPDC003464
GGCTCCACGCCTACAATCACCACCGAGCACACACCGCACTCGGCGGTCACCCACCAGCCAGCCGCGTTCCTAACCTCTCAGGTCAATACACCTAGGCACCAGGTCCCGTCAGCCGGAATTCACGCAGGCGTGACAGCGTGCACCTTCCGAATCGGACCCGGTCAGGGTTGGCCATCACGGCCAGCCCTCAGCGCTCAGCCTGGTGTTGCCTGTTCCGCGCGGGGGCCGGTGCGCGGCCGAAGACGACAACCCGACTGGCGGGTGCGAGGCTGCTTGCGGTCGCATCCCGTCAGCGGCAGCGCAGTGAGGGAATGCTGATGACGCCGGGTAGTGCATACCGCCATTCCACATGTCGCACCTGCCGATTCCGCGAACCGCGGATCTACTCTTGGGCGTTCGTGATACGTAATGAGCCGTGGTGCGGCGAGGGGGCAGGATGAGCAAGCTTGTCGTTCCCGAGAAGGTCGACAGTCCCAAACGGTCGGCTTCCCCAGCCAACGCCTTCGAACGCTGGCTGCTGGAGCATCGGGTCCAGCCGGTGGGGCCGAGGCCGACGAAGGGCATGCCAAGCCGCAGGCGCCGGCCACGGGCTGCGGACCGGCAGCTCGTTGCGCGATCGTGCCTGCCAGCGCCGGTAGGTCCGTTCGGGGATGCCAGTCAGGCGGCAGAACTTCGAGGTCGCCATCCCCCTCGGTCACATACCGCCAGGTTCCTTGAGACAGCCGAGCATGGGCGTCCACCCGGTGCGGACGCCCATGCTCGGCCGCCTGCTCTCAGCTCTGTCTGTCCACTACGACTGGTTCGGATACCGACTGCCGGATCCAGGTGATCAGACCGGGCATCGCTGCCTCTATCAGGCGAAGAGTCGACTCGAAGTCAGCCAGGTCTCCTTCGTAGGGATCCGGTAGGTCCAGGTTCGCCACGGCCGGTGAGGCGAACTCCCGCAGCAGTCGCACCCGCGCTGGGGGGACGTCGCTGAGCAGCGCCGCCCGGTGCCTTTCCTCCATGGCCACCAAAAGATCGGCGCCCAGGTGAATTGCGTTAACCTGCGATGCGGAATGCTGAGTCTCATAGCCGTGCCGGGAGAGCACGGCGATCGCCCGCTGGTCTGCGAGATTTCCGGCGTTCCAGCCTTCTATGCCCGCGCTGCTGACCAGCACCTGGCCTTTCAGCCCCGCGTGCCCGAGGTATCTGCGGGCGACGCTGGCCGCCATCGGCGACCGGCAGATGTTCCCCTTGCAGATGAACGAAATGTGCATGCGTCGTTCCCGTCCTATCGGAGGAACAGAGACTGGACGTCTTCCGGCCAGCTCTGCAGAATCCGCGGGGCCACCTCCAGTGATGCGTCATGGCGGAATCCGAACCATTTGCGTTTGAACACCAGCGAGATCATCGCCCTGGACTCGCGTGACTCGTTCGGGGTGCCCCGATGCCAGAGCCTGGCGTCGCGGATGATGACGGAGCCGGCGGGAGCGTTGAGCCGGCGCGAGGCCATCGACGCCGAGCGGGCGACGAGATCCTCTCCTTCGCCCCGGTCGGGGAGCGTATGCGTCCCCGGCCAGATCTCGGTGCTCCCGTTGGCTTCGGTGAAGTCGCACAGGAGGATGTTCACCACCAGCATGAACGGCGGGGTCGGGACGGTGAGCTCCGGCCCGAACAGCAGCCGCACATCGCGATGGATGTCCTGGAAGTCGGAACCAGGCTCGCAGATGTTCGAGTTGTAGTAGGCCAATCGGGCCTCGGCGCCCAGGATCGACCGGACGCAGTCGACGACGAAGGGATCGGCGAAGAGCTTCGGATCGCCGAACACCCCGTCGTAGGGCGGCTGAATCTGGAAGTGCCCCGTCCCGCTGTGACTGGTTTCGACAAGCTGGCCGTCGTTCGCCTCCCTCGTGCGGCCGGCGAGTTCCGCGAATTCGAGCTGGGCCCGGCCGAGCAGCTCAGGGGCCAGGAAGGCGGGCAGGATGGCGTAGCCCACGTCCGCGATCTGCTCGCATACGTCGGCACGGAAGATGGTCGTCGTCATACGCCCGCCCCTTCAGCGGTGGCTCGGTGGAAGTCCGCCGGCGACATCAACTGAGGAAGCCTGTCGACCGCCTTGACCCAGTAGTGATGATCGCGGATCGGGTTGACGGACGGCCTCAGCGGCTGGTCGAGCTCGTCGAGCGCGAGCCTGCAGTACAGATCGGGGAAGTTCACGCCCGCCCGCGCGAGGAAGAAGATCGACGAGTAGAAGCGGGCGGGCTGCACCTCGGTGGGCAACGGGTTTCCGTCGCGGTCGTAGGTGAAGTCGACCCCGATGATGCCGTGCGGTCTCACGCACGTCGCCCGGACGCATCTGATCGCCAGATCGTGCAGGTACTCGTCCCACAACGTGTGCTGGGCGCCGGTGACACCGGTGACACCGGACGCCGTGGCCGAGGGATACTTCCACGACAGTCGCTCCCGGAGCTGGGAGCACACGAGCTCGCCGTCGTGCCAGAGTCCGCTGAAGGTGGCGGTTCTCGTGGTGAGCTTCTCGGCCACCGTGAACTCCTGCCAGCCCCTGTGCTCGTCCAGCCACGCCTCCGCCAAGGGGAGCGAGCCTGTCGCCAGCGCGCCCGACCCTCCGCTGCCGCGTCGGCGCCGCAGCCAGACATCGTCGTGCTCGTTCATGAACCGGGCGACGGACTCCCGGTCGGTGGCGAGGATGGTGTCAGGAACCGGCAGGCTGGCGCCGTGCAACGCCACCCACGTCTCCCATTTGTCCTCCATGAGCAGGTGGTCGCCCTTGTCGGGCAAGAACGTGGGGCGGATGAGCTCCTCCCTGCGCTCGCAGATGGCCATGAGCTGCGGGCCGGTGTCGGCCGCGTAGATGAGGTCGGCGCCCTCCTTGGCGGCGATGGCGTTGACAGCGTCGACGAGCTCGGCCGGGTCCTCCCAACGGAGGAAGTGCTTGCTGTGGGCCTCGCTCGTGTGGAAGTCCTCCACCGTGGTGTCGACGCCCACGGTGCGGTATCCCCCGGCCAGCTCAAGGGATCGGGTGAAGTTGAGGCCGGTCCCGTCACCGGAGTTGATGACGAGAATCGTCTTCTCAGAGGACAGGGACATCGGGCAACCCGAACATCGACGGCTTGTTCCTCACCTGGTCACGCAGGTCGCTTTCGCTGTCGCCGTTCCACGCGTGGAGCGGCTCCGCGAGCTCCGGGTTCACGAAGTACATGATCGAGATGCGACCGGCCAGGTGGTGATTCCGGACCTGGTGGTCGAGCGGAGCGACCTTCCCGCCGGTGAGCGCGGTGAGCACCGACCCGGCCATGACCAGCACCTCGTCGGCGGCGGTCTCGATGGGGCGCGCCTCGTCGCCGCCGTCCCAGATCTCCAGCCCGCGGTCGGTCGTGTGGATGACGGTCAGCAGGTGGCCGTCCTCATGCCGGTCCTGAAGGAGATCACGGCTGGTGGAGGAGGACTCCGGATAGAAGTTCACCTGCAGGTAGGACGCCTTGGCGAAGGCGGGGGGCGGCATCTCACCGAAGGTGCCGGCGAGGTGCGCGATGACGTCGCTCACGAAGGGGGCGAGACAGTCGCGCCAGCCGAGCAGGGCATCCGTCAGCGACGTCAGCTCACCCACTTCGGGAATGAGGTCGAGGCGGTCGGCCCAGAGCGTGAAGCACTCGTTGAGATCAGGCCGGTCGGGGGATACCGAATATTCGACGCCCATAGGGCGGTAACCGAAGTTACGGTCGCCGCTCGCATGCCTTCTCTTGACCTCTTCCTCCAGGCCGAAGAATTCACGGCTGCGCTCGATGGCGCACTGGAGCAGAGCACTCGCCTCCGCCGGAAGCCTGGCTTCGGCGAAACCGCCGGCAAGCAGCCCGTGGCTGACATCGGTGACCAGTGGGTCGTTCATGTGATCTCCACTACTCGCTTCGCTGAACTATGAATTAATGTCGCTGACAAGGTCGCGATACAATCGTTCGTAGGAATCGACCATCCGGGCCGCGGAAAAACACCGCTCAGCGGCCAGCCGGCATTCCCGCCGACTGAGCTCACCCACTCGGTCGATGTAGCCGGCCAGCTCGCCGGGCTGGTCGGCGACGAAACCGGTAACCCCGTGTTCGACGATCTCGGGTGTCGCCCCCCGGTTGAGGACGACCACCGGGGTGCCGCAGGCCAGCGACTCCGCGGCGGTGAGCCCAAACGGCTCGTCCCACAGTGTGGGCAGGACGGTGCAGCGGGCGCCTTTGTAGAGCGCCACTTTCTCGGCGAAACCGACCTCGCCCAGAATGTGCACCTGATCGTCGAGAAGGGGAAGGATCTCTGTTTCGAAATAGGCCTCCTCTTTTGGAAACTCGATGGCCTTCGTGGCCACGAGCAGCGGCAGTCCCGCTTCCTTCGCGGCCCGGATCGCCAGATGAAGTCCCTTGCCGTGCTTCATCCGCCCGATGAAGAAGAGATAGTCACCCTTTTCTTCCGAGTATTCGAACCGGTCGATGGGCAGGCCGTGATGAATGACGTCACGTACGCGGAGATCCGCGATGGTGGCGCGCTGCGCCTGGCTGACCGCGACCAGGTCCACCCGGTCATGGATCAGCTCGTAGACGGCGCGGTTGTCACCGTCTCCGGGAGTGGTGTGAATCGTGTGCACCACCGGCACGGTCGCCGCCGCGACAGCGCCCAGAGCCGGTCCCAGCGGATCCGTGTGATCGTGGACGAGGTCGTACTCCGCGATGTCCCGGTAGGCCGCGAGAACATGGTTCAGCTCGTAGAACGGTGACTGAACGGAACTGCCCCACCCCGGCGCCTTGGGGTAGTAGCTGCGCAGCTCGGCGGAGGTGACGGAGTCACCGGCCGCGTAAAGCGTCACCTGATGGCCTCGCTCCACGAGGCCGTCGGCCAGAATGCCCGCTATCTGCTCGATGGCCCCGTACATGGGTGGCGGAGTGGGGAGCCAGACGGGAGAGATGACGGCGATGCGCAAGGGGGATTCGGAGCCCGGCATGATGCCTTCCGGTTAGTGGGGTGAGACGAAGGCCGACAGCTCGGTGTCGCTGCCCGCTTCACGCTTGGGTTGCTGCACCAGCAGAGGGGGAGCGAACGCCAGGGCGCTGACCTGCTTCGGATAGCGCTTTCGCACGTCGGGCCGAGGGTGGTCGAGGTACATGGCGGGAAGGAACTCGTCGGCCGGGATGATGTCCCGATGCGGATCGGTCGCGAGAAACGCCTGGACGCCCGCCCGGTTCACCAGGTAGCCGTAGGTGCCATAGCTGAATCCGGGCGACACGATCCCGTCTCGCCACTCGGTGTCCGGCTCCTGCGGATCCCGGCCGAGATAGATGAGCGCCGGCTCGTCGTTCTCCGTGATCGCCTCGATGCCGGAGGGCAGCCTTTCCCAGAAGTCGGGAACGAGGTCGACGTCGTCTTCGAGCATCAGGAAGACCGAAGCGGTGCTGGTCAGCGCGTCCCGCCAGCAGTGGATATGGCTGACCATGCAGCCGACTTCACCGAATCGCAGGGGACGGCCCCACCAGCGGTGGTCGATGTCCATCTGCCAGGGGAAGAGGCCGTAGCCATGCCGGTTGACCTCGGCCAGGTCGAGCTCGGTCCCGTCGAACGGCCCGTCCCAGTCTGAGGTGTAGGTGACGGCCAGCTCGGCGGGCAGCATCCGCTGCATATGGCGCCGCCGGTCAGGGCGCCGGCGCAGATTGATGACGTACGTGCGCATCTTGTCGGCGGCGGGAATCGCCGCCTCTACCTGCGTTCTCATAGTGGGTGTTCACCTTCAGCCAGGCAGCGGAGAACGACGTTCTTCGCTTCGGACGACGAGAGGTCTCTACTGCCGGCTTCCACAACCAGACGGTCGATCGCCACCAGGCAGCCGGCGGCCTCGCGGCGAGAGAGCATGTGCGTGTCGAACTCCAGGCCGAGCCGCAGGCCGCCGCCTTCCGCCCGGTGGTACCCGAGGTAGAAGGCATAGCCCCCGGTCTCCATGTCGCCCTCACCGACCTCGCCCAATGTCGGCCCCGCGAGGTCGGGGAGATGCGAGGGAGCGGCCGACTCCGCAGCCGACAGCCGCCAGCCCACGAGATCGTTGACGACGAACGGAAGGGCGGGAAGCCGTGCGTACGAGCCGGTTCGGCCCGGCAGACGCCGCCTGAGCTCGTCCAGATCGGCGTCGTCGTATTGACTGTGGGCGTAGGCCGCTAGCGCCGCCGCGGCCGAGTTCTTCAGCACCTCGGCGAAGCCGGCGCCTGCCGCGGAGAACTCCGCGACCCCGAACTGGAACAGGGTTCCCTGAACATCGGCCCAGGCCCTCGTCCGATTCGAGCATGCGATCTCCATGATGAGATCGGGCCGCTCCGAGATGGTCATGTAGGAGAACGCCGCGGCGGAGATGAACACCATCGACGGCGTCGTGTTGTACCGCCGCGCCGTCGTCGCGGCGGCGAACGCCAGCCGGTGCGAGGTCATCGACAGGGTCCGCACCCGCCGGACCGCTCCCGCGTGCCGCGGACACTCCTGGCCGGAGGCGTGATACCGCGACAGCATCCGCTCCCAGTGCCTGATCGAGCGTTCGCTCCTGGCCGCGCCCTCGGCCGATCGCTGGAAGGCGGCCACCTCCAAGGGCTGGGCCACCGGGTCGCCTCCGTCGAGCTCCGCCTCGGACCTGCACGCCAGCAGGAGACGCATGAACTCGCCTCGCAGCAGCGTGGTGGCGGCGGCGTCCGCCGCGAGATGCGAGAAGACGATCACCAGGAACACCGGCGTCTCGGCCCTGCAGATCAGCGTCGCCCGGTACGGCCAGGCCGTCCCCGAGTCGAACTCCTCGGACTGCAGTCCGTCCAGCAGTTCGGCGGCCTCAGCCGAGTCGGGGACGAACACCTCCGACCGGTGAAGGAGATCGATCTCGATCGTCCCGCTGCCGGCGACGCACTGCTCGGAGGCGCCGTCGTCGACCCGGTAGACGGTCCTGAGGCTCTGGTGCCGTTCGACCAGCACCCGGAAGACCTTGACGACATGCTGGAACGTCACGCCTTTGGGGATTCTGATGTACGACGCCACGTTGAACTGGCCTCGCGTCCCGGGGGAGGCCATGTTCATCATCTTCACCATGTAGCTCTGCGCCCAGGTGAGCGGCCCGGAGCCCGCGTCGAGCCCCGCGAACTCCACGATCAGCTTCCTCATGCGCCGCCCTCAGGCGACTCGCCGATCCGCCGCGCGCGCTCGGCGAGGGCTTCGATCGTCGGCGTGTCGTAGAAGTCGGCGAGCGGGAACTCCGTCGCCAGCTCGGCTTCCAGCATGCGCAGCAGGACGAGGGCGTCGACCGAGGACCCGCCGAGATCGAAGAAGTCGTCGGCGTCGTCCGCGCCGCTCACACCGAGCACCTGGTTCCAGATACGACGGATCGCCGTCACCACGTGGTCGGTCTCGGGAACTGCCTGGCTCATCGCGCCTCCAAGAGTCGAGAGAACGAAATGCGCTCCAACTTGCCCGCCGCCGTCCGCGGCAGCGCGTCGACGAAGCGGATCTCCGACGGCACCTTGTACGGCTCCAGCCTTACAAGGCAGTGTCTGAGCACGTCGGCGACGGTGAGTGGAGCGGACGGCCGGCGCACCACCAAGGCGCACAGCCTGGATCCGAGCTGAGGGTCGGGGAGTTCGCCGACGGCGGCGTCGGCGACACCCGCGCAGGCGAGAAGCACCGAGGTCACTTCCGAGACGTAGACGTTCTCACCGCCGACGATTACCAGGTCTTCACGCCGTCCCGAGAGAAACAGGTAGCCGTCCTCGTCGAGGTGTCCCCGGTCCCCCACCGACCGGTATCCGTCTGGGGTACCGCCCGGCCGGCTCCCGAGCACACTTCGCAGGTGGACGAGGCCCGTGACACCGGGTGGCAGCGGCAGCCCTTGATCGTCGAAGATTCTGATCTTGGTGAAGAAGCCGCGCCCCACCGTGCCGGGGCGGGCGAGCCACTCGTGGCCGTCACACAGCGTCGCGCCGATGCCCTCCGTCGAGGTGTACATCTCGAAGACCCGATCGGCGCCGAGCTGCCGGATCCAGTTGCGTTTCGTGTCGGCCGGGCAGGGGGCCGCCGTGTGCAGGATCCCGCGCAGGGAGCGGAACGCGTCGTGGCTCCGCCGTAACCGTTCGTCGAGGAGCACCATGGTGCTGGGCGTCAACTGGGCCCATTCGACTCGGAAGCGGTCGACGGCGCCGAGGACGACCTCGGCCTTGAAGACCCGGGGAACGACGATGGTGTTGCCGCTGTGGACGCCGTCGATCAGCCGGGAGAACGGCGCGGCATGATGGAGGGGGCCCGTCAGCAGCTGGGTCTGACACTCACGCCATCCGGTGCGCTTCAGCAGGGCGGTCGGTGCGCGGTAGACCGGCTCCTTCGGATAGTGCACCAGCTTGGGCTCTCCGGTGCTGCCGCCGGTGGCCAGCACGTAGCCGCCTTCGGTGAAGGCGGTCGGTGCCGTCCCGCCCGCCCCCTCGTCGACCACCGCGCCCTGGCGCGTGAGTCGTTCGATGAGCCGCCGCCTGGTCTCCTCCGGGCTTCGGGGGTCGAGCGGGAGCAGCGTGTGCCCCGAGGCGAGCACCGCCAGCAACTGGGGGATGCCGCTCGCAGAGCTCACGGCGGGGGCCGTGATCACCGATCCTGGCTGCGTGTGGGAGGCGATGCGCCGCACCCCGGTCTCCACCGCGGCGAGCAGGTCCTTCCACCGCAGCTCCGCCGCCTCGCCTCGATGGTCGACGAAGACGAACGCCGGCGCGTCCCCGCGAGACGCGGCGACGTGGCGGATCCGGCTCAACAGGCCGATGCCTGGGGATGATGTCTGCTTCACGCGACGCCCGATCTGTGTCTTCCGATAGTCGTGATCACCGATGCGCCAGAAATCTCAGGTACTCGTCCCTGTCGAAGGGATTGCCGTCGGTACGGGGCCGCTGGGGCGGGGGTTCGCGGCGCACTTCCTTGTCGCCGTCCGCGAGCGAGGTCAGCAGCACCCGACCGTTGGTCAGCGACATGAGCCGGCGGCGGACGGCGGCCAGGGTGCGCAGGGGGATCCGACCCTCGAGCAGCCACAGGTCGGCCACCTGCCGGCACTGCTCGACCTCGCCTTCGTGACGCCCCAGGTACTGGGTCACCGCACCGAGGTACTCCTCCTCCAGCTCGATCCAGAAGCGGTGCATCGGCTCGTAGACCTTGGTCTCGGCCACCGCCAGCGCCCGCATCAGCACATGCGGAGTGGCGTCGCGGAAATCGGCCGCGGCCGAGTATGGACGGGCCCAATACCCGCAGTGCGTCAGCGTGACCTCGACGTCGGTCACCCGCCAGCCGTGTCGCCCCTGACGCAGCGCCGACTCGGCGCTCTCCTCGACGGCGTCGTGGAAGGAGACGGGCATGGCGCCCAACTCGACCTCTCGGCGGTAGGTGAAGCCGACGCCTGGGGCCACGCGCAGCCCCACGGTCGCCAGAAAGCCGTTGCCGATCATCTCGACGGCGCTCCCGACGCCGACGGGCCGTTCGGTGTGGACGATCTCGGGCTCGTCGAAGCGCGCTTCCAGACCGAAGTCCTGGAACAGGGTCTCCTGAAGGACTTCCTGCTGCACGTCGCCGTACAGGTGCACGATCGACTCGCCGTCCGGCCCCAGCTCCGTTCCGAGCAGCGGGTCCTGGTCCGCGAGCTTGAGCAGCGCGGCGCGTAGCGCCGGTGCCTTGAGTGGGTCTTCGGGCCGTACCGCGACCTGGAGCGCCGGTGCGGGGAAGTGCCCGTGCCGCGCCGGGATCTCGCCGCTTCCCAACTGATCGCCCACTCCCAGCGCCACGCCGCGCACTCGCGCGATGTGGCCGGCGGCGAGGTTCTTGCGCACCTCCGGGCGCGACGTCACCGCAGCGCCCGGCGTCACCACGGCGAGGTGCCGGATCCTGGCGCGGAAGGACGTGCCGTCGAGCCGCTGGACGGTCACCTGCTGACGCTCGGCCAACGACCCGCCGTAGCAGCGCACCAGTGCGGTCGCCTCCTTCCGCTCGTCGATCTCGATGGCGAACACGCGAGCGGACAGCTCATCCGAACCCGGCGACGGTTCCAGGACCTGCCGCAGTACCGACCGCAGCGCGTCGATCCCGGCCCCGGTCAAGGACGACCCGAAGACCACCGGCTGCACGCGAGCGGCGGCGGTCTGCTCGCGGAGCGCCTTGAACAGCGGCTCGTCGCCGGGCTGCCGGTCGCCGACGAGCTGTTCGAGGATCTCCTCGTCCTGTTCGGCCAGGCGTTCCGCCCAATGCCGCCGCAATCCGGCATCCCCGGTCTCGGTGAACTCGGCCGCACGGGTGCCCTGGTTCGCCAGCGTCCCCATCGCGACCGGGGACAGCCCGAGCTTCACGGTGAGCTCGTCCAGCAGCTCGAGCCCGGCCGCCCCGACACTGTCGATCTTGTTGACGAACACCACGACCGGGAGCCGGAGACGAGCGACGACCCGGTGCAGCGCCCGGGTCTGCGGCTGCACTCTCTCAGGCGCCGCGATCACGAGGATCACCGCGTCGACCGCCAGCAGAGCCCGTTCCACCTCGGCCACGAAGTCGGCGTGACCCGGGGTGTCGACGAGGTTGTACTGCCGGCCGGCGTCCTGGAAGGCCACCACTCCCGAGCGGATGGTGATGCCTCTGGCGCGCTCGATCTCGTTCGAGTCCATCTGGGTCGTGCCGGCGTCGACGCTGCCGATCTCGCCGATGGCGCCGCATTCGAACAGCAGCCGCTCGGTCAAGCTCGTCTTGCCCGCATCGACGTGCGCGACGATGGCGAGGTTGAGCACGCCCGCCCGCTGGGCGCTCATCCGCTCACCTCCGCCGGGCGGATTCCCGCCAGAGCGGCGAGATAGATCTCGGTCAGCTCCGGTGACGTGCTGACTCTCCGATGCGTCTCCAGCCGGCGCTCCGACAGTTCGAGCGTGGTCATGGTGAGGGTCGTGGCATAAGACTCGGCGACCAGCGGGTCCCGTCCGCTGGCGAACTCCGCCAGCGCCGCGTCCACGGCCTGATCCGATCCGCAGCGGCCCGCCAGCGCCTGCCCCAGGAGCTCGGCCTGCGCGAACGCGTCGGTGATCCCCCTCGCGGTGATGCTGTCCTTGTGGTGCCCGGCGTCGCCGACCAGGGCCCAGCCTCGGCCGGCGGCCTCTCTGAGGTAGTTCCGCTGGTCACCGGTCCCCGTCAGCCGCATCGCCGGTTCGGTGTCCCGCAGCAGGTCGTCGAGGTCGGGCGCCAGCTCACGGATCGTCTCCCGGTGGAAGCGCGCGGGATCGGTGCGGATGTGCGGGAACTCACGCTGGGGCGCGTAGGTGGCGATCAGCGAGATCCCGTCGTTGGTCGGAATGACCGCCAGGGAACGGCGGTGGGACTCCACGATGCGCACCTCGTCGCCGCCGAGACGCCAGCCGGCGTAGTAGACGCACGTCCGGCGCCCGTCCTCCACGGTGTGGGCGGCCCCGCTCGACCTGGCGACCGAAGACCGCATCCCGTCGGCTCCGATGACGACCCTGCCGTACTCCTCGGAAACCGCTCCGTCGTGGCCGCGCAGGCGCACCCCGACGACCCGCCCCGCACGGTGGATGAGCTCGACCAGTTTCGTGCGGGGCCGGAACTCGGCGCCCATCGCCTGCGCGGCCTCCACCAGCACCTGATCGAGCAGATGGCGGCGCGGAGCCACGGCGAAGTCGACGCCCTCGTACGCGGGCATGCGGCCGGAGACCGACACCGGCCCGATGGTGTGCGTCAGCCGCGTCAGCCCCGGGCAGCCGGTCTCCAGCAGGGCGGGCAGGATCCCCCACTCCGCCAACCGCGCGACCCCTGGCGGGTGGATGTAGCACGTCGACATGACGTCGGAGGGAAACGACGCCTGATCCACCATCAGGACCTGGTGCCCAAATCCCGAAAGGATCATGGCGGTGGCCGCTCCCGCGCAGCGGGCGCCGACGACGATCGCGTCGTGGGTCAGTGCCATCGCGACCACGCGGTGATGATCTCGGTGACCTCGGCGGTCCAGTCCAGCAGGAGGTTGTGGCCGCCGTCCCGGACCCGGTGCAGCTCGAACCCGTGCGAGGTGAACGCGGACCAGCCCGCGAAGTCCTGCTCGTCGACGACGCCGTCGGCGGTACCGAGAATGCCGAGGATGGGCGCGTCCAGCCGGGTGCCGGCCGCCGGGACGTAGGTCTCGATCGCCTCGTAGTCGGCCCGCAGCGCCGGCTCGATCAAGGCCAGGAGCTCGGGGTCTTCGAGGATGTACGGCGGCATGTAGCCGTCGGCCGCGACCCGCTGGATGAACGGTTCGGCGGGCCGGCGCCACACGCCGTCGCGGACGATCCGGTCGGGCGGTTGGTGGGCCGAGAGGAAGAGCGCCCGGATTCCGGCGCTCTGGAGGCGGAGCGCGGTCTCGAAGGCCACGATCGCTCCGGAGCAGTGCCCGTACAGCGTGATCTTCCTGCCGCGGGCGTGCCCGGTGATCGCTTCGGCTACGGCGTCCGCGATCGGAGCGACCTCCCGCAGAGGTGGCTCTTCGAGCCTGGCCTCCCGGGCCGGAAGCCGCACGGCGACCGTCGCGGCGAACCCGCCGACCGTCCGGCACAGGTCACGGACCGCCGCCGCGCCCGCACCCGCGTGCGGCACGGCGTAGAACACCTCGTCCTTCCCGGCGTCCGAACCGGGGGCGATCTCCACCAGCCAGGGGTCGCGCACAGCACCGGTCATGCGCTCACCCGCCGCTGCCTCGTGACCATCGCCGTCAGCGCGTCCCGGTCCACCTTCCCCACCGAGTTGATCGGGAAGGCGGCCACTCTGACGAAACTGGAGGGGACCATGTAGGCGGGCAGCCGCCGCGCGGCGAACTCTCTCAGCTCCAGCTCGGTGACGTCCTCGGCGATGTAGAACGCGGCGAGCTGATTTCCGCCGGGACCGGCCACGGGCAGCACCTGCGCGGCCCGTACGCCTTCGGCCTGCGCCAGGATGCTCCGCACCTCGCCGAGTTCGACGCGATAGCCGCGGATCTTGACCTGGTCGTCCAGCCGCCCGAGGAACTCGATCAGCCCGTCCGGCCACCATCTGGCCTGGTCGCCGGTCCGGTACATCCGGTCCGACGCGGCCACCGCCCAGGGGTCGGGCAGGAACTTGGCCTCGGTCAACGTCGGGGCGCCGGCGTAGCCGACCGCCACGCACACGCCCGCGATGTAGAGGTCGCCAGCCACGCCCACCGGGCACGGCGCCAGCTCCTCGTCGAGAACGTAGTAGCGCGCGTTGTCGATGGGCACGCCGTACGGCACGCTCGGCCAGGCCGGGTCGACCTCGTTGGCCAGGAAGTGGTTGGACCACACCGTGCATTCGGTGGCTCCGCCCATGGCCACCACGTCCGCGTCCGGGAACGCCGCCCTGACCTCGCCCGGCAGCGTCAGCGGGATCCAGTCCCCGCTCAGGAGCACCAGCCGCAAGGGCGCCCCGGCGAGGTCGTCGCGCAGGCCGAGGAAGGGCGTCATCATGCCGAGCAGCGCCGGGGCCGAGTCCCAGATCGTGATCTTCTCCGCGATCAGCAGGTCGATCAGTGTCTCCGGCTCGCTGATCTCCTCGGCGTCGGCCACCCGTAGATATCCGCCGCAGGCCAGCGTCCCGAAGATGTCGAACACGGAGAGGTCGAAACAGAAGGAAGCGACCCCGAGCAGTCTGTCGCCGGGCCCGACCCGGTAGGCGCGCCGCAGCCAGGAGATGAGGTTCACCACGGAGCGATGCTGGACGGTGACGCCCTTGGGCGCCCCGGTGGACCCCGACGTGAAGATGGTGTACGCGACGGACTCCGCATCCGGCCGCGTCGCGGGAGGTACGGCGGGCCGAGCGTCGAGGTCGGCCCCGGACCAGAAGGTGGGCACCCGTACGGCCGGCGACTCCGCGCCGATCTCGAGTTCCACGTCGAACCGCCGCCCCAGGACGCCGCGCAGTCCGGCACCGGCGCGTTCGCGCACCCGCACGCCTGACACCGAGGGCAGCACCCGGGCGATCGACTCGAACGCCGCCCTCGGCAACGCGAGTCCCGCGTGGTCCTCCCGCTCCGGGTCGATCAGGTCGCCCAGGAGGATCCGGCCGCCCGGCCGCAGCAGTCCGGCCGCCGCCTCCAGGGCGTCGTACAGGTATTCGGTGTCGGGGAAGAACTGCACGACGCTCGACATGACCACGAGGTCGAACGGACCCCGCACGTGGTCACGGACGAGGTGGGCCGGACAGATCACGCCCTCGACGCCGGGATACCGGCCGAGCACTCTGCCGACCGCGACGGAGGACACGTCCACGGCGACGTATCTGTCCGCGTGGGGGAACAGCTCATCGACCAGTTCACCGGATCCGCAGCCGATCTCCAAGATCGCCAAAGACCGCTTCGTCCCGGCGAGCGCGTGACCCGCCACCTGCTTTCGGTACGCCTCCAGGTCGTCAAGATCGAACTCGGCGGTGCCGCGGACGTTGAACCCCGCCGCGCCGAGGCGGTCCTCGTCGCCTGCGACGTAGTCGAACAGGTCGGCGAGAGACTCCACATCGAGTGGCGCTCCGGCCTCCCGCAGCCCCGGACAGATCACTCCACGGGCGGAGGTGGCGGCGGCGAGGCGCTGGGCCTGCCGGTACTCCCCGGCCCCCGCGATGACGAGGTCGACGTCGAGCTCGTTGAGCAGCAGTTCGGCTCGCGCGGTGGGCCAGGCAGGGTCGATGGGCACATAGGCCGCACCCGCCTTGAAAACGGCGACGAGGGAGACCACCGCCCAGGCGTCACGCCGGCTGTACAGGGCCACATGGCTGCCCGGTCCGGCGCCGTTCTCGGAGAGCAGCCGCGCCAGCTGGTCGGAGGCCGCGTCCAGCTCGCCGTACGTCATGGTCATTCCGGTGGAGTCGCCGACGGCGGGCGCCGTCGCGGACAGCGCCACCGCTTCCTCGATCAGATCGAGCAGGGTGGCGTTCTCGGGAAAGGCCACGCGCGTCTCGTTCCAGGCCGGGTCGGGATAGACGCTCATGGGCGGGCCCGGTGCGCGGCGATGGCCAGCTCGATTCCGCGAACCGTCGGGTTGGCGAAGAACAACCGCAACGGCAGCCTGGTCCCGAGCTGCTTGGACAGGCTGGCCATCACCTGAGCCACCAGGAAGGAGTTGCCGCCGATCGCGAAGAAGTCGGATTCCAGACCGAACTCCTCGTGCCCGAGAACCGCCTTCCAGGAAGCCAGCACCAGCGGTGCGATCTCTTCGGACCGCTCATCCATGTAGGGCCTCTTTCTCGTCGAAATCACCGATGGAGTACTGCCGGAGTCCGATGTCCGGCACCTCACCGCCGGTAGACCCGGCCAACGCCGTCAAGGAGTCCAGGAGCGACCAGGCGCGTCCCGGCGGCAGCGGCGCCTGCGTCCGCACGGGCGCATCGGTCCGGTTGGGAGCGGGCAGCGCGAAATGGTCACCAGGCGGCCGGCACCCCAGGTGGAGCACCGCGTCGAACCGGAAAAGCGTCATCTCGTTGCGGAAGCGGCCCTGCCTGGGAGCTGCCTCGACGGCCGTGACCGCTTCGACGCGCCGCCCCAAGGACCTGACGTAGTCCGGCGACACGCTGAGCTCGTAATCCTTGCGCTGGTGGAACTCAAGGTCGAACTCGGTGCCCGACCGGGCCGCGCAGGCACGGTAGTAGGTCTCCAGCGACGTCGCGTCACGAAGATCGCCGAGGAAGAGGTGACCTCCCGCCGCCGTCAGCACGGCGGCCGAGGTGATCACCTCTTCCAGATAGCCGACGCTCGGGAAGTACTGGATCACGGAGTTCAGGACGACGGTGTCGTAGGCCCCGCCTTCCGAAACCGGGAGCGGATCATGCGCGGCCGCCTGGAGCACCCGGAGCCGGGGATCGCGCGTCTGCCGCAGGATCGCCAGACAGGCGGGGGCGAAGTCGACGGCGACGTACTCCTCAAGACCGGGGTCGGCCAGGAGCCGGCTCATCACCATGCCGGTGCCGGCCCCGATCTCCAGGACCCGGCGCGGGCGCAGCGCGCGGATGCGGCCCACGACGGCGTCGGCCCACTCCTCCATCTCCTCGTCCGGAACCGCCTGCCCGGTGAGCCCGTCGACCCAGCCGGCGTACGGCAGAGCCTGATCTCCCGGCGCGTCCACTGCCGACTCGTAGAGGTCATCGAAGACGTACTGCCACCCCTCGACCGACTCGGCGGCCAGGCTGCGGGGCACCACCTCGATCCGAGGCTCCGGTCCCGGCAGAAGCCGGGCGGACACCACCTCGGGGTGCCCTTCGACGCGCCTGACCCAGTCCTCCAGTCGTTCCGCCGACCACGCCGCGGTCATCGCACCCCCTCCATGGCGATCAGTCGCAGGAAGTAAGCCCGCATGCCTGCCAGCAGCTCCTTGATCCTTTGCTCGGGATAGCGATTCGTGCTGAAGGTGATGGAGTACGACAGCTCGCCGTCGGCGACGATCGCGGTGATCTCCAGCTCGTGCGGACGGGTCATCCGAGCCGCCCGGTCGTGCTTGGGGAATCCGGCGAAGGTCAGCACCGCGTCCTCGGCCTTGCCGGCGGCGACGGCTCCGAGATACGTCACGCCCACGCGCTGGCGCCGATAGGGCAGCTCCTTGGACATGAACGTCAGCAGCCCGTGGCCGAGCCCGCCCCTGGGCACGCCTCGCAGGTCCCGTGTCGCCTCCTCCAGCGCGCGGCGAGGGTCTTGAATTCCGGCTCTCAGTCCGATGGGGAACAGGGCGGCGAACCAGCCGACGGTCCGCGTGAGGTCGATCGAGTCGACGAGGTCCTCCCGCCCGTGCGTCTCGAAGTCGACCAGCAGAGACTCGCCGTCGATGACCGGGCGTAGTGCCGCCGCGGATCCGGCGATCACGGCCTCGGTGAACCCGGCGCCCGGCACCACGGCGGCGGCGCGCCGGAGCGCGGCCGTCTCCTCCTCGCTCAGGGTCTCGATCAGGGTCACCTGGCTGGCGACGTCGTTCTTGCCGTCAGGAAGGTCGACGCGCAACAGGCCGGGAGCCGAGTCGGCGACCTCGCGCCAGTAGCCGATCTCCGAACGCGTCTCCTTCGAGAACGCGAGCTGTTCGAGCGCCCGGCCCCAGTCCTGGTACGACGAGCGCTGCGGAAGCAGGTCGATCGAGTCCCCCCGGGCCAACTGCCGGCACGCCGTGGCGATGTCGTCGGCGACGATGCTCATGGACGCCGGTTCCATCACGAGGTGGTGGGCCGTCAGCAGCAGCCGCCTGCCGCCCTCCGGCAGCAGGAACAACGCGCAGGACACCAGCGGCCACCGCGCCAGCCCGATCGAGGACTGGCAGCTCTTCACCGCACGGTCATAGGCCGCCTCGGCCTGCGCCGCCCCGACCCGCGACAGGTCGAACGTCCGCATGACACCGGACGGCGGAGCCGTCACGTACGACTGCTCCCACTTCCCCGCGGCCGATCGGCCGAATCTCAGCCGGAACGCGTCGTGGTGCGCCAGTGCCGCGTCGACCGCCTCGGCCAGGTGTTCCGCGCTGGCCTCGGGGGCCAGGTCGAACACGTTGCTGTAGTTGTAGTGCCCGGCCTCCGCGTCCTCGGTGGCCAGGAACCACGACTGGATGGGCAGCAGCGGGACCGTACCGGTCGTCTGCGAGCCGCCGGCGTCCACGTCGGCACGCGTGGCGCCCGCCTCCCGCACCAGCAGCACGGCCAGGTCCTCGACCGTCTGCCCGAGGAAGATGTGCCGGAGCCGCATCGGGTAACCCAGCTTCTGCACGGAGGCGACTACCCGCAGCCCGATGAGCGAGTCGCCGCCGATGTCGAAGAAGTTCTGATGGGAAGCCAGTGAGGGGAGCCCGAGGATCTCCTTCCACACCTCGCTCAGCACCGACACCGCGCGGCTCACCGCCTCCGCCGGCACCTTGTCGGCGGGCGCGGCCGCCTCGGTCGGCGCCTCGGGGGTGAAACCCCGAACGGCGGTGCTCAGCCGTACCGAGTCGACGGGCTGCCCCGGGTCCTCGGCCATGGCCCGCAGGACCGCCACGAGGTCGACGGCGAAGGACTGCCCCCAGGGGGCGTCCCACAGGTCGACCGAGTGGTCCACCACGCAGGCCAGGCGCTCTCCCTCGTAGTGGAAGGAGACGGTGAGGTCGAGGGCGCTGCCCTCGGCTCCCGAGTCGAGCCCGCTGACCTCGATGCCTTCCAGCTCCAGGCCGGGACCGCCCAGGTCGGGCTGGAGCGTCACCGCGTGCTGGAAGAGCGGGTGGTGGGACAGGCTCCGGACGGGAGTCACGAGCTCCACCAGTCGTTCGAAGGGCAGCCTGTTGTGCCGGTAGACGTCCAGGGCACCGCGCCGCACCCGGGCGATCAGTTGCTCGTAGGTCAGGCCCGGCTCGTACTCCGAGCGGTAGACCAGCTCGTTGACCAGCGTTCCGATCATCGGGTGCGTGGCGGGATCGTGGCGGCCCGAGGTCGCTCCGCCCACGCAGAAGTCGTTCTGCCCGGCCAGCCTTCCCAGCAGGGCCTGGTAGGCGGTCAGCAGCAGCATGTGGAGGGTGGCCCGCTGCTGTCGCGCGCGCTGTTCGAGCGCGGCGGTCAGGTCGGCGTCGAGGTAGGTCCACACGCGGTGCGCGTGGCCGCTCAGCACCTCCGGCCTCGGGCGATCCGTCGGCAGCCGCAGGTTGGGCGGGGTCGGGGAGAGCCTCTGCTTCCAGAAGGCCTCCTGGGCGCCCATCCCGGCGAGGTTCTCCGTCTGCGCCTCTCGGGCGGCGTACTCGCCGTACTGCAGGGGAAGCGGTTCGACGGGGTCCGTCTTCAGGCCGCGATGCCGCAGATAGCCGTCGCTGAGCTCGTCCATCAGCACGCCGACCGACCAGCCGTCGAACACGATGTGGTGAAAGGTCAGCAGCAGGAGGAAGTCCTCGTCCGCCCGCCGTACAAGGAGCGCGCGCATCAGGCGGTCGTGGAAGTCGAAGCGAGCGTTGTACTCCCGATCGACGGCCTCGCGCTCCGCCTGCTCCCGGCCCGCCTCGGGAAGACCGCGCAGGTCGAGGTGGCGCAGCGCGCAGCCGCGTTCGCCGACGATCTGGACGGGCCGCCCGTCCCTGGTGTCGATGGTCGATCGCAGCACCTCGTGCCGTTCCACGACATCGGCGAGCGCCGATTCCAGTGCACCGACCTCCAGGGGTCCCCGCAACCTCAGATGGATGGGGAAGGCGTAGGTCCCGGCGTCGGCGTCCATGCGATGCAGGAAGAACAGGCGTTCCTGGGCACGGGTCAGCGGGTAGACGCGTTCCATCGGCGGCCCTCCGTGGGCGAGAACGTTCATGCGGGCCGCCGTGCGGAGGTGAGCGCGGCGAGCCGGTCGGCGGTCGGCCGCACCAGGGCGTCCGTTGTGACGGGCCCGGCGATGGGGCACAGGGTGAAGGAGCCCGCGGTGGTCTCTGCCCATCCGCTGGTCCGCTCCTCCTCCGTCTCCTCGCACAGCGCGGTCACCGCGCAGGACAGCAGCGGCAGCGGCTCGAAGTGATAGGAGGACACGACGGAGAAGTCCGCCTGGAGCATCGGGGCGAAGAAGTCGAACGCGGCCTGGTCCTGGAGTTCGGGACGATCGCTGAGATTCGTCTCGCACCAGGTGCGGAACTCCTCGCTGGAGTAGGTGTGAACCGGGCTGGAGCCGCCCGGCACCAGCGAGGGAGGGTGCTGGCCGCCCACGACCAGCTCTGCCGGGCGATGCCCGGCGCGGGCGGCCAGATGGCGGGCCAGTTCGAAGGCGGACAGGGCGCCCGCGCACAGTCCGACCACGAGGTAGGGCCGTTCGTCCTGGTCGACGAGTGTGACGACGGCATCGGCGAAGTCGTCGAGCTGTTCCCGCACCGACCTGAGCAGGGGCTCGCGATGACGGCTCTCCCGGCCCGGCAGCCGGACCGCGCGGACCTCCGCCAGACCCGCCAGCGCCGTCCGGTAGCCCTTCCAGGCCGCCGCTCCCGTTCCGGCCTCCCCGAGGGCGTACACGATCGCGGGCGCGTCCGGGTCGGTGCCCGTGCCGTGGAAGGTCGATCCCTTGCTCACCGCGCCTCCTTGTCGGCGCCCGCCGGAGCGGCGCCGGCGAGGGCGGACTTGATCCGACGATCGGCCCCGGCCAGGAAGAGCACCGCTGGGACCAGGAGCGCGGCACCGGCGGTGAGCGCGGCCCGGATCGAGATCACGCTGCCGATCGCGCCCACCAGTGGACCGCCGATGATCTGACCGCCGCTGTCGAACATGTCCCTGGCCGACAGCGCGGTCGCCCGCGCCCTGGAGTCCACCCGGGTCACCAGCCAGCCGTCGACGAGCGGCCCGTAAAGCTGCCGCGCGGCCGAAACCACCATCAGGAAGGTCACGGCCAGCGCGAAGTTCTGGGACAGTCCCATGGCCAGCGCGCCCGCCGCCGTCACCAGGGTGGACAGCACGAGCATCCCGATGATCGCTCCGGAGCCGAGCCGCTCGGCACGCCGGGCTGTCCACCCTGCGGCGATCATGCTCGCCAGGCCGGTGGCGCAGATGAGGATGCTGAACCACATGGCGGGCTCCAGGCCCAGGACGTCGGGGAAGGTGATGTCCTCCAACAGGAAGGCACCGAAGAGCCGGTCGAAGCTCTCGCTCCACAGCCCGAAGCAGAAGGTCATCCCAAGCAGGAACACCAGGCCGGGGACGGCCCGGCCGATGCGGTAGGAGTCCCGCACCTGACCGCCCAGCTCCGAACCGGCCTGCCGCAGCATCGTTCCGAACCCGGACGCCCGTTCCGGCCGGTGGAAGTTGTTCTCCGGCATGAAGAGCGCCAGCGCCACACCGCCGGCGGCCATGAGGACACCGGCGATGAGCAGAGGCATGTTCAGCGCCATCATCGCGACGAAGCCGCTGAGCAGGCTGCCCGCGATCGTCCCCGCGGAGCCGAGCTGGGAGGCGCGCAGGTAGACCCCCGCCATCTCCGCCTCACGGGTCTCGTCCGCGACCCACGACTCCTGGGCGCCGCTCATCAACGCGGCGCCCAGGGCGAGCACCCCTTGAGCGATGAGCAGGTTGACGAAGGTGGGGGCCACACCCTGCATCACCATGCCGCCGGCGTAGATGAGCACGCCGGCGACGACGCACGCCCGCCTGCTCACCAGGTCCGCCAGCATCCCCGTCGGAAGCTGCAGCAGGAAGTACACGCCCTCCAGCACGGTTCCGAGCATCACGAGCTGGAAGGGATTCAGCCCCGCCTCGTCGACGTAGTACACCACCGAGGTGGTGAACCCCATCGTGACCAGGAAGGACATGCCGACCTGGATCCCCAGATACAGGCGGTACGGATTGACACGTGATCGGTCGGGGAAGACCATCTCAGAGCTCCTCGGCGGACGAACCCGCCTGATCAGGTACGGCACGGCGGCGAGCCGGGGCGGTGGCCGAAGCCAGAGCCCGCTCGATCGCGGCGTGGCTTTGCTGGTCCGTGAATCCCTTGGCCCGCAGCACGCCGCCGACGTCACGGACGGTCTGGTCCAGCACCGGCTTGTGGTCGGGCACGCGCGCGGCGCGGACCGCGTCGAGCGCGTCCACCAGACGCGCGTAGGGCGCTCGGATCTCCGTTTCGAACGCTTCGGAGGACAGTCGCGCGAGGGCGGGAGTCCCGACGATCAAGCGGAGGGCCGCCAGCAGGAACTCCTCCACGCTGTCCACCTCGGCTCGCGCGTCGCCGCCCGACAAGGCGGCGGCCACCTCTTGGACGGCGCGCACGCTGTCGCACGACCAGGCGGTGACCTCGGGAGCCACCGTGCGGGTCAGGTCGCGAAGCACCGTCTTGGGTCCCGCCTCGATCAGCACGTCGACGCCTTGGGCGCGTATGAGCCGGACCGCGCCAGGCCAGTCGACGCATCCGGTCAGTTGCTCGCGCAGGCTGCCGGCCAGCTCCTCGGCCGTGCGGAGGAGCTCGCCGACGCAGGCGCAGACGATCGGGATCTCGGCGTCCCGGATGGCCGCCTGGGCCACAGCCCGCGCGAACGGTTCGACCGCCTGGCGCATCAGGGGGCTGTGCGAGGCAACCGCGACCTTCAGCGGCCTGGTCACCGCTCCGTGGTCGGACAGCGCCGTCCGGGCCGCCTCGACCGCCTCGATCTCCCCGCTGATGACGCACTGGTCGTGAGAGTTCCGGTTGGCCACGACGACGACGCCACCGCCGGCGCTCTCCGCGAGCACGCGGCCGACCTCGTCCGCCGGCGGGCCGAATACGACGGCCATCGCGCCGGGCGGGCACGAGGCCATGAGCTGACCTCGACGCCTGGCCAGCGTCACCGCGGCGCGGAAGTCGAGGGCGCCGGCGCAGACCAGGGCCGACAGCTCGCCGAGGCTGTGCCCCGCCATGACGACGGGCCGCTCGGGCAACGATCTGGACAGCAACGTCCAGGCCGCCACGCTGTGAACGAGGATCGCCGGTTGCAGGATCGTGGTGTCGGCCAGTTCCCCGTTGCGGTCCTCACAGGCCCGCAGCAGGTCGTAGCCGAGAATCTCGGACGCCGTGTCGTAGAGGCCGCGCGCCTGTTCGTCCCCTCGGTACAGGTCCTGGCCCATGCCGGGAACCTGAGAACCCTGGCCGGGGAAGATCACTCCGATGCTCACAGGAGACCACCCGGAATCTCGGCCAGCAGCGCGGCCGCTTCCGCGTCGGACAACTCGCCGCGCTCGACCCGCGCCAGGATGGATTCGAGGTCGTGGCCGGTCTCGGGGGCGCGCTGAAGCTGTCTGACGCAGTAGGCCACCTGGGCGGCGAACGTCGGGTTGCCGTAGAGGGCCGCCACGTCGAAGGCCGCTCCCGGCATCGACCTGCCGACCACGTGAACCAGCCTGACCGCGCTGAGCGACGTCCCGCCGGCGGCGAAGAAGTTCTCGGCGGGCTCCGCCGTGAACCGTCCCAGGGTGGTCCGCCACGCCTGGGCCAGCCGGTCGCGGACCAGGTCCTCGTCCCACTCGACCGCGTCGTCGTGGACGGCGTCGGGGCCCGCGCTGCTCTGGGCAGCCTCCGCCCACACCGCTGGCCCGAAGGGGATGCGCAGCACGTCGCGCAGGTAGTGCACCTCGTCCAGGTCGAGCCGCGCCACGATGTCGACGGCGTGGGCGTCCCTGAAGAACCGCTCCAGCGCCGCCCGGAACTCAGCGAAGTCGATCGGCGGAATCGGCGTCTTGGCCGCGAAGTCCGATCGGTCGTCGAGGATCAGGGTGAGGTTGAGGGTGTAGGTCGCGATGCCGCTGCGCGTGAGGTGCGGGGCGAGCGCGTCCAGGTACTGGTTGACTGCGGCGCACTCGGCCGCGCCCTTGGTCCCGGACAGCGAGGAGACGGAGGAGAACAGCACCAGGAAGTCCGGCTTGTCCTGGCGCAGCTCTTCGGCCAGCCACCAGGTGCCGAGGACCCGGTTCTCGATTCCCCGGCGGAAACGCGGGAAGTCGAGCTCGCCGATCCAGAGATGGAACAGCTCCTTGGCCAGCATGAAGGCGCCGTCGATCCGGCCTCGCTCACCGCGGATCTCAGCGAAGGCCCGGGCCACCTCTGACTCGCGGGTGATGTCACAGCGCAGAACGCGGACCGAGGCCCCGCACTCCTCCATCCTCCGGATCGCCTCGGCCTTGTCGGCGTGGCCGGGGCCGTCGGGCAGCCCGTTGCGCGACAGCAGGACGATGCTGCCCGCGCCGTGTTCCGCCAGGAACGTGCCCACCTGCATGCCGAGATAGCCCGTACCGCCCGCGATCACGTACGCGCCGCCCTGACGGATCGTCAGCGGGGTGCCTCCCCCCTCCTCGGCCCGGTTGATGTGCTTGCTGTAGCGCCGGCCGGCGCGGTAGGCGACCAGCCGCAGCCGATCACGGGGGTCGGCGGTGATCTCCGCGACGATCTGGTCGGCGGCCTCCGCCGGGGAGCCGCCGAGGTCGTGGTCCACGGCGACCTCGGACAGGTGCGGCACCTCCTGCGACAACACCTTGGCAAAGCCGAAACCCGTCACCCGGGGCGGCGCGTAGTCCTCGCCCTCCACCACCGGTTCCGCAAGCGAGGCCACCACGGCCAGCACCATGGGGTGCTCCAGGCCGAGCGGGATCATGCTCTGGCCGAGGTGGAAGAGGGAGAAGACCCCGTCGCGCTGACTGTCGTGCAGGGCCTTCTCGCTGGCCATCGGGTGTTCGGCCGAGCCGTATCCGAGCAGGTGGACGACTCCGGCGACCTCGCTGAGCGGACCGACGGAACTCCACAGCCGGCCGAGGTCCTCAAGGCTGTCGAGCGCCAGGCCGAAGTGGTCGGGGCCGAACCGGGTGAATCCGCTCGCGGCCGTCGCGAGAACCACTCTGGAGCCGCCGGCCCGCAGGCGCCCGACGACCGCCTCCGCGACGGGGTCATCCGTCCGGGCGAAGGCCACCCAGGTCCCGCCGGTCGAGGCTGCGGCCGCGAGCGGCTCCATCGGCACCCATGCGGGCCGGAAGAACAGGTCGGCCACGTCCACCGACCGCTCGGTGACAGCCGGCCAGACGCGCCTGGTCGTCATGGGGGCCAACGGCAGCGGGAGGACCCGGCCGGGGGCGAGCCTCCGCAGACACTCGTCGCTGGCTTCAGCGTGCTTCAGGTAGCGGGTCATCAGTGCGACATCGTCGGGCGAGATGCGCTCGCCGGTCGTGTCGCTCAGCAGGCTGAGTGACTGCTCTCCCCCCTCGACGGCGTCGGAGACGAACACGTACTGTCCGGCGAGGTGGTCGGGAATCCGGTCGAACTCCCGCACCGGCAGGAGCTGGCCGAGCTTGTGCAGGAGGTCGGCGGTGTCGGTGGCGAAGACGCCCAGGCGGGCGGGCCCGACGCCGCGGCGCGCCAGCGTGTGGGCGACGTCGTGGATCGCGGCGCCCTGATCGATGCCCTCGGCGAGTCGTCTGATCAGCTCCCACAGGGCCCACCGGGTTCTGGCGGAGACGAACACCGGTGTCATGACCGAGGTGGGCGCGGTCGGCTCCACCGCCGCCGGCTCTTCGAGGATCACGTGCACGTTGGTGCCGCTGATGCCCAGCGACGAGACGCCCGCCCGGCGGGGCGCCCCGCCGGCCGGCGCCGCCCACGGCGCCGGCTCGGCGCTGACCACGAAAGGCGTGCGCGCCCAGTCGATGGCAGGGTTGGGCCGCGACAGCCCGGCGAGCCCGGGAAAACTCCGCTGTTGCAGGCAGAGCATCGCCTCGACGAAGCCGGCGAGGCCGGCCGAGTCACCCAGGTGGCCCATCACCGCTTTGATCGAGCCGAGCCGGCAGTAGCCGGTCTCAGCGGTGTCGGCGCGGAACGCCTTGCTCAGGGCGTCCACCTCGATGACGTCGCCCAAGGCCGTGCCGGCGCCGTGGCCCTCCACGTAGCCGATGTCGGACGCTGAGACGCCGGCCTCGGCCAGCGCGGCCCGGACCACGTCATGGTGTGCCTCGGGGTTGGGCACGGGCATCCCGTTGGAGGCGCCGTCGCTGTTGACCGCCGATCCGGTGACCAGCGCGCTGATATAGTCGCGGTCGCGTACGGCGTCCTCGGCTCGTTTGAGGACGACGGCGATGACGCCCTCGCCCCAGGCCACGCCGTCCGCCGCCGCGTCGTAGGCGGCGCTCCTGTGGTGCGGGCTCTTGACGAAGTAGTCGGACTCGTCGTTCCAGAAGGGAAACAGGCTGAGGCTGATGCTCGCGACGATGGCGAGATCGCACTCGCCGGCCTGGAGAGCCCTCCGTGCCAGGTGCAGGGCGGCCAGTGACGACGAGCAGGTGGTGTCGACGCCCATGACCGGGCCGCGCAGGTCATGGGTGTAGGCGATCCGGTAGAAGGCGTTCGCCGGGATGTTGGAGACGAACGCACGCTCGTCGGGGTCGTCGAAGAGCTGCAGGTATTCGAAGCTGGAGTTCGGCTGGTAGGCGCCGAACACGCCCGTCCGGGTGCCGCGCAGGTCGGCGGACTTGAGGCCGGACAGGGTGATCGCCTCCTCGGTCACCTGCAGCAGGAGGCGTTCGGCCGGGCCCAGGAACTCGGCCTCGAAGGCGCTCAGCCCGAAAGCGTCATGATCGAACTGCTCGATGTCGCGGAGCCAGCCGCCGAACGAGCGGCTGTCGGAGCCGAGACGCTCACGCTGATGGCCGTGCCGCTCCGCCAGGTCCTCGCGGGCTCCGGTGACCAGGTCGAAGCGCTGGGTGGGGAAGGGACCGATCAGGGACTTCGCCTCGACGAGCCGGAGCCACAGTTCGTCCAGGTCGCCGGCCCCGGGCATCCGGACCGCCGCCCCGAGCGCGGCGACGGCTCCGTTCTCCGGCCTGAGCCGCTGGTCGGCCAGCAGCTCAGAGGCTTGCTCTGCGGTGATCTTCCCGTCGGCTAGCAGGGTCATCACGGTCATGGTGCGGGTGTCTGACATGGTGGCTCACCCTCGGCTTTGCTGGAGGTCTACGTGGGAGAAGTCGATGAGTGCGGCGAGTTCCGCGAAATGCTCGGCGCCGAGGAGATCGGCCATGTCCACCTGCCGGCCGTACTCGCGCCGGAGTGTGAGCTGCACCTGCATGGCCGAGAGCGAGGTTCCGCCCAGTCCGATGAAGGAGTCGGCCGGGCTCACCGCCTCGTAGCCGAGGGCCCGGCTCACCGCGTCGAGCAGCGCGGTCAGCGTGTCGTCGGCGGGGGCGGAGTCCTGCGCGGGCGAGCCGCCGTCGCCGAGCCAGAAGGAGTCCTCGTCGAACGGATACAGCGGCAGATCCACCAGCAGCGGAGGCGCTCCGTCCTCGAACAGCTCCGGCCAGCGTGGGTGCTCTCCGGCCACGTAGCCGCGCGCCAGGATCTCTTCGGCGGTCCCGGCGGCACGAGGTAAGCCGTCCGCCGTCCAGGCGCCCGCGACCTTCGCCCAGTCGTCGACGTCCATCCCGGCCAGCGTCTGGCAGGTGTCGGTGAAAGTCTCCAGGTCAGAGGCAATGATCGCGACCCGGCAGGAGTGGTGTTCGCGTCCCGCCCAGAGGCTGAAGGCGAGGTCGCGAGGGCGTGCGGCCGTGCCGTACCGTGCGTGGGCCTCGATCAGCGCGCGCAGAGAGGTGCGGGAGCGTGCGGAGATCGGGAACACCCATGGCCGCGCACTCGGCAGCGGCTGACCGGGTACGGCGACGCCGGCCCGTCGCGGCGCCTCCTCCAGGACCACGTGCACGTTGGTGCCGTTGAAGCCGAAGCAGCTCACTCCGGCGCGCAGCGGCTCGCCGCCGGTGCGGGCCGCGCGCAGGTTCCACGGTTCGGTGGGCACGAAGACCGGGGAGTTCAGGAAATCTATGTGCCGGTTGGGCTCACGCAGGTTCACCGTCGGCGGCACGTAGCCGTTCTTGAGCACCAGTATGGCCTTGACCATGCCGGAGAGCCCCGCCGCGCCGTCGATGAGATGCCCGATGTTGCCCTTCACCGAGCCGATCGCGATGAACTGGCGCCGATCGTTGTGGCGGGCCACCGCATCGGCAATGCCGCGGATCTCGATGGGATCGCCGAGAGCCGTACCGGTTCCGTGCGCCTCGATGTAGCACAGCGACTCCGGTCCCACTCCCGCCCGGCGCCACGCTTCGAGCAGCAGGTCGGTGTGCGCCCCCGGGTTGGGGGCGGTCAGGGAGGCCGAGGCGCCGTCGTTGTTGACGGCGGAGCCTCGGATCACGGCGTGCACGCGGTCCCCGTCACGCACCGCCCGGTCCAGAGGCTTGAGGAGGAGCGCCACGATCCCCTCGCCCCGCCCGATCCCGACGCCTTCGTGGTCGAAGGGGCGCGAGCGATGGTCGTCCGCCATGATCCCGGCGGCGTCCATGAGCTGGCCGGAAGCGAGCGGCAGGGAGAACAGGTTCACGCCCCCCACCAGCGCCGTGTCGCAATCGCCGGCGCGCAGCCCCAGGCAGGCCTCGTGCAGGACGAGCAAGGACGAGGCGCAGGTGGCGCTGGAGACGAAGGCCGGACCGCGCAGGTCGAAGTGGAAGGACAGCCGGGACGCCGCGAAGGAGGGCACCACACCCGGCACGCCGGACGGGGGCAGGTCACCGAGCGCTCCGGAGTAGTCCCCCGGCGCCGCCGAGACATAGACGCCGGTACGGCTGCCGCGGATGCGGCCCACCTGGCCGGCGTCCTCCAGGCAGTGGTAGGCGACCTGGAGGAAGCGGCGTTGCTGCGGGTCCATGGTGCGGGCGTCGGCGGGGGTGATGCCGAAGAATTCGGCGTCGAAACGATCGATGTCCTCCAGCCAGGCCGCGGTGAGGAATTCGGGCTCGGGGTCCGCCTCGGTCAGCAGCGGCTCGCACAGCTCCCGGCGGCGCCGGGGTGCGGCTTCCACTTGGTCCTTGCCGGACATGAGCACATCCCAGAACCGGTCATAGACCGGGGCGCCGGGAAGTTGCGCGGCGATGCCGATCACCGCGATCGCGTCCGGCTGTCCCGGCTGATCGGCCGCTTCCGGCTTGGCGGGTGTCGTCGTCCTGACCGCTTCCACCAGAGCCTGGGCTGTGCGGCGGTCGATGTGCCCTCGTGAGAGCAGCCCCAAGATCGAGGTCATGAGTTCGCTCATGTGGACGCCTCCTGGTTGTGCTGACGCAGCCGGTCCCGCACCACGCGGTGCAGGCACTCGCGGGCCTCGGAGCGTTCGAGTAGATAGAAGTGGCCGCCTGGGAACACCCGCGTCCGAGGGGGACGGACCAGCACGTCGGCCCAGGCTTCGGGCTCGTCAGAAGCGGCCGAGGCGTCCTGCCCCCCGGTCCACAGCTCATAGGCCGTCTCAGGCGGCGGCGAGCATGGGTGGAGCCGGTACGAGTCCATGATGAGCAGGTCGTCGCCGAAAGCCATGAGAGCGCCTTCCAGCAGGTCCGGAATCTCGAAGACTGAGGCCGGCGTGCCGCCGTACCCGATCAGTTCGGTCATCAGCCGCTCCTTCGAGCGCCGAGGAGGCGGTGAGGGAAGCGCCTCGGACAAGGCGGTGGCCCGCCTGGGCGAGGGGGCGGAGGAGACGACCACGCACCTGAGCCAGTCCCGTGCCCGCGGCGACACGCTGCGGACCACGGCGTCGCACAGCAGCCCGCCCAGGCTGTGCCCGAACATGATCGTCGAGCGATCCAGCAACGGCTCCACCTGGCGGGCGAGCTCCCGGCGCGCCTCGTCGAAGCTGGCGAGCCCAGGTTCCCTGTCGCGAACTCCCCGGCCCGGCAGGTCGATCAACACCGCCTCGACGCCTTCGGGAAGCTCCGAGGCCAGGGGCAGCATGGAGATCGCAGACCCGCCGGCGTGCGGGAAGAAGATCACCCGAGCGTCTTCCTCTCGACCTCGACCGACCGCGATGTGACCGTCACGTACCTCGATCCGAAGACCCGGTCTCATGTGGTCAGCTCCCCGATCAACTGGAAGCCCTCGTGCGCGGTCAGCTCGCCGCGCGCCACCGCCTGAAGGATCGACATCCTGCTGTTCGGAACACCCCGAAGGTGGCGCGCGAAGGTGTTGACGGTGGGAAACCGGAAGAGGTCGGTGAGCGTGAACTCGGCGGCGGGGAGGCTCTCCCGCAGCCGCTCGAACAGGGTGATCACCAGGATGGAGTGGCCGCCCGAGTCGAAGAAGCTGCGATCGGGCTCGACCTTCACGCCCAGCAGTTCCTCCCAGATCCGGGTGATCTCCGCGGTGAGAGGGGTCGGCGCCGGGCCGGCGCCCGATGCGGTCGTCGGCTCCGGTTCGGGCCGGGCCGCCAGCGCCGTACGGTCGATCTTGCCGTTCTCGGTTCTGGGCAGCCTCGGCATCGCCTCGATCGAACGGGGAACCGCATACGGCGGAAGCCGATCGCCCAGCCAGTCGCGCAGCGCACCAGGGTCGAGGGTCCCGGGCGCGCCGACGAAGGCTCGCAGGCCCGCGTCGCCATTGGCGCGCACGTGAACCTCGTCGACCCCGTCGTAGGTGAGCAGCAGGTTCTCGATCTCACCGAGCTCGACGCGGTAGCCGCGAATCTTGATCTGAGCGTCACGGCGTCCGAAGAACTGGATCGTTCCGTCCATGTCGATGACGCCGAAATCCCCGGTGCGGTAGGAGCGGACCCCGTCCGGGGAGGCGAAGCCTCCGACGGGAGCAGGCCGGCCTTCCTCGGTCAGGTAGCCGAGCCCGACTCCAGGGCCGGTGATCCGCACCTCCCCCAGGGCGCCTCGTGGCAGCCGCCGCCCTTCGCCGTCCACGATGTCCAGCTCGGTGCCGGGCAGCGGCTCCCCGATCGGGCACAGGCCGGAACGGGACTCACCGGCGGGGCGGGCACTGTCGTAGACCACTGATTCGATCGTGCATTCGCTGAGCCCGTAGCCGTTGATCAGCCGGACCTTCGGAGGCAGGAGCCGCCGCAGGTGCTCCAGTTCAGCGAAGCGGAAGACGTCGGAGCCGACGATGACGGTCCGCAGGCTGGACGGTTCCCGCCGCGCCCGCTCGCCGGCGTTCCTGTCGAGGTGACGGAGCAGTGCCGACACGAGGGAGGGCGTGGACTCCACGAGCGTGATCCGGTGCTCGCCGATCAGGGCTTCCAGATGGGCCATGTCGATCCGCCGCTCGTCGGGGCAGATCACCAGGCGCCCGCCGGTGCACAGCGCCTTAAGGAGGTCGCCCAGAAACACGTCGGCGGTCCAGCTTCCGAGCTGGAGCACGCGATGCCCGCCGGGTTCGGGGACATAGGTCTCCTGCCAGGCCTCGACCAGCGGCGCCAGGCCGCCGGCCGCGAGCACGACGACCTTGGGGGTCCCGGTGCTGCCCGACGTCGCCACCGCGTAGGCGGCGCCGTCCGCCGGCAACGTCTCGTCGAGGTCGCTTGGTGTCTCGGGCGGCTCACGCCACGCGTCCTGCTCCAGCACGACGCACTGGTCGGGGCGGAGCGCGTCGAGAAGCTGCTGTCGGCGTCGTGGCGGCAGGCCCGGGTCGACCGCGCACCAGGTGATCCCGGCTCGCCAGGCTCCGCAGATGGCGGCGACGGCGTCTACGCCGCGTCCGCCGATGAAGGCGACCCGGCTTCCGGGACGCAGGCCCAAGTGGTGGCGCAGATAGCCGGCCATCGCCTGTGACCGGTCCAGCAGTTCAGCGTACGTGCAGGAGTCCTTCTCGTCGACGACAGCGACCGCACCGCCGTCGGCCGCGCGCAGATAGTGGCCGATCGTCCACGGGCGAGCCTTGGCCGCGGTTCCGAGGACCGCCCCGGCCTGCTCGGCCGGGGTCAGAGCCGCCCGCATATCTTCCGGATGGACCGCGAAGTGCGCCACCGCCTCCAGCAGCGACGTGACGACCTTTCCGTCGTAGTGGGAGTCATCCCATTCCGCCAGCACCTTGATCCGTTCGCCGAGGCTCACGGTCAGGCTCAACGGATCGGCGGTACCGCTGTTGGAGTGGACCAGGTGCGCGACCGGGGCGCCCGCTCCCAGCGTTCCTAGATCGCCGTCGAAGTTCTGGAACACCAGGGTCGAGGCGAAGAGCTGGGTGCTCGGCGGCAGTCCGGCCGCCTGGCAGATCCGGGGGTGGGACACATGGCCGTGTTCGAAGGCGGCGGTGATGGCGTTCATCATCGATCTGATCCCCTCCACGACCTCCCCGCCGGTCTCGGGACAGACGAGCGGCACCACGTTGATCAGGCAGCCGCTCAATCGGGTGGATCCGGGCAGCGTCGCCGGCCGGATGTTGACCGTCAGGCCGACGCAGATATCCGGGTCCTCCTGGTACCTGGCCAGCACCCGACCCCACACATGGGCCAGAAAGGCGGCCTGGGTGACCCCGTGCCGGGCGCAGTAGGCGGCGACGGCGGCGCTGTCGGAGGCCGAGAGCTCGTGGACGTGCGCCCGCGCGTCGGCCACCGCGGAGTCGGCCGCCTCACCGGCCGTGCGCGCGAAGTCGAGCGGCTGAGCCGGGCGCCGGCCCGCCAGCCGGCCGCGCCAGTACTCGAAGGACGTCTCCTCGGCGCCGTGCCGATCCCGCCAGTCGAGATAGGCGGCGACCGAGGGGCGGGGGACGACGGGCTGTGCCGACGGGGCGACCAGCGCCTCCGCGAAGTCCTCAAGGCATTGTGCGAGCGACCATCCGTCCAGGAGAGCGTGGTGGGCGGCGAACACCAGCACCGAGGCCGGCTCCGTGCCGTCCCCCTCGTCCCAGGAGGCGATGAACCATCCGGCCACGAGCGTGTCCAGATCCTCGTAGAGCAGCCTTGAGGTCTTCTCAGCCGACCAGTCAGCCAGCGTCGTCCCGGCCGGCGACAAGGACTCGAGGCATCGCAGCTCGGCCCGTGAGGAATCCACGTCGATCACTTGAGACAGCCCGGAGGAATCGCGAAGGATGCGGGTTCGCAACGCCGGGTTCTTCGTCACCATCGTCTCCCAGGCGTGCTGGGCGGCCGCGACGGAGACGGGCTCAGTGAACCGATGCGAGCTGATCATCCAGTAGGCGGTGCTGTCCGGACGGCGCAGGGAGTCGAGAACGAGCACCGGCTGGAGAGGGGTCAGCGGCAGCCTCCGCTCACCGCCAGGGGAGACGCTCCCCGCGGCTTCCGCCGGGGCCGCCGATGACAACCACGCGAGTTGTTCGTTGAGCGTCGGATGGTCGTAGAAATCCGACAGCGAAAGGGAGATGCCGAGGTCGGTCAGTTGATTGACGATCTTGAGGGCGGCCAGTGAATCGCCGCCGAGTTCGAAGAAATTGTCGTCCCCGTCGAACCCAGCCACGTCAAGATGAGATCGCCAGGCCGATTGGAGAGCTCGCTCAAAATTCAAGATTCTACCCGTGTCTCACGCGACAATGGGTGCCGCCGCACCCTCAAGCGACTGTTCAGAATTCAGGAACAACGGCTGGATTCGCTGGTCGGCATAGCGCCTCCCGGTCTCGCTCACGCGCACCTTTCCGCTGGTCGTCATCGGTAGCGCCCCCTTGGGGAGCAGGTGTACGTCGCGGACGAAAAGGTCCAGCCGTGTCGCCAGCGCGCTTCTGACGCGTTTGGCGAGCGCATTGAGCTCATCTCGCGACTGAGGGGCGGAATCGGAAACCTCGGCGCACAGCCGTACCTCAGGAGAATCCCCCGCGACGAAAGCCGCGCATCTGCCCTTGCGTAGTTCGGTGAACTCGTCGCAAACCGCTGCGACATCGACGGAAAAGAAATTCCGGCCCTGGATGATCAGCGTGTCGTCGGCGCGCCCGAGAACGAACAGGTGGCCGTCCTTGAGGAAACCGAGATCTCCCGTCGCATGCCATCGGTCGGCACTCGCGGTCCCCTCGGGAGCCATCCAGTAGCCGCCGCCCAATTGCGGGCCGGAGACATGGATCTCCCCGACGCTCTCAGGGGCGGCGTCGACCGTCGTGCCATCGGGGGCGGCGTCGACGATGCGCACCGAGGTTCCGCTGACCGGCTTTCCGCTCGAACTCAGCCATCGCACGTCATCACCCGAGGATTCGGCGACCGTGACCTCCCCTCGCGCCAACGCGCTCGCGCTCACCTTCAGATGGCGCACGGGAACGCCGGGTCCGCTGGTGGTCACGGTCAGGGTGGCTTCGGCCAACCCGTACGAGGGGGCGAAAGCGGATTCACGGAAGCCCGCCGGAGCGAAGTGCTCGGTGAATCGGCGTATCGTCGCCGTTCTCACCACTTCACCCGCGTTCCTGGCCACCCGCCAGCGGCTGAGATCCAGGCTCGGCACTCGCTCGGACGAGATCTTTCGCACGCACAGCTCATAGGCGAAATCCGGGGCACTCGACAGCGTGCCGCCGCGATCGTCGATCGCGCGCAACCACTGCACGGGGTCACGGACGAACTCCCCCGGGCTCAGCAGAACCGCCTGGTACCCCTGGAATAGCGGCCGCATCAGCCCGGTCACCAGGCCCATGTCGTGGAAGAGAGGCACCCAGGTGACCGCCGTGTCGTCAGCCGACTCGCCATAGGCGAGAGCCGTCTGCCCACAGTTCGCCGCGAGGGAGGCCGTGGTCACCTTGACGCCCCTGGGGCGCTTGGTCGACCCGGAGGTGAACTGCAGCAGCACCACACCATCGCGGTCCGGGGAGATCCTCAGCTCCGCCTCCGTCTCGGCGAGCTCGGATTCGGAGACCACCGGGCGGCTCAGGCCCGCCTCCGCCGTGATCTCACGGACGACTTCCCGCCAGTGCCCAGCCGTGATGATCAAGACGGGATCGCAGGCGCCGACGATGCCGAGCAGGCGCTCCTTGAAGGCCGCAGGCCGGCCGGACGCGGGCACAGGAGCCGGTACGGCGATGCCGCCCCGCCCAGAGCAGGCGAGCATGGCCGAGACGAAGGTGTCGTCGTTGGCGAGGACGATGACCACCCTGTCGCTAGGCCGAACTCCGTAGGCGTTCAACCCGCGCAGGGTTCGATCCACCCTCTCGTTCAGTGCGCGCCACGTCCACGAGTGAGACGCCGCGCCGTCCCGCCAGAGCGTCAGCGCGGGCGACTCGGGATGGAGCTCCGCATGTCCGAGCAGCCACTCGTACGGCGTCATCGCGACGACTCGCGGTCGAGAACGAGACCGGCACCGCATTCCTCGGCGAGCTCGGCGGCGAATCCCAGGAAAGTCTCGGCGTCCCAGAGCGTATGGAGGTCCAACTCTATGCCGAGCAGATCTTCCAATCTCGCCGCGAGTTCGACGGCGTTGAGCGAGTCACCCCCGAGTGAGAAGAAGTCATCCTGCTCGGTGATGGGCCGCTCAAACAGATCCTCGGCAGCGGCCACAATGGCCTGAAAAATCGCGTCCTTTTTCACAGCTCTCCTCAAGCGTGCGATGCCGGCCGGTCTCAAAGAGGTCTCGTAGCGGGTCTTAAAGAGAGGGGAACGCGGTGCGCCACCACTCGCGTCCACCCACGGGCAGGGTGTCGATGGGGTCGTAGAACGGGTAATGCCTGCTCAGGGCGTCGGGGTCAGCGCCGTCCAGGCTGGTCCGATAGTTCTTCGACCAGTAGGAGATCCCCAGCTCCCTGTCGTATTCGGCGACCTGGTGAACCCAGCGCTTACCGACCTTCGGCACGTCGCAGACGATTCTGGGAGTGGCGTGCCCGGGCAGATAACCCATGATCTCGTCCTGTAGCTCACGGGCTCGGGCCACCGAGGTGCGCCAGTGTTCAGCGCCCGGGATCATGTCGCACAGGTAGAAGTAGTACGGAAGAATGGCCGCCTCGTCCTGGAGCGCGAAACACAGATCGAGCAAGTCGGATGAGGTGTCGTTGACCCCGCGCATCAGCACGCCCTGATTGCGCACATACCGCACGCCCGCGTCCACCATCGCGACCGCGGCTTTGGCGACAGCGGGAGTCACCGAGTTGACGTGATTGATGTGGGTGTGGATGGCCAGGTTCACCCCACGCGCGGCGGCGGCCGCGGCCACCCGACCCATCCCCTCGACGATCTCGTCCTGCAGCCAGTGCTGCGGAAGTCCCATGAGCGCCTTGGTGGCCAGCCGGATGTCTCGAACGGTGTCGATCTCCAGCAGCCGCATGAGGAAGCGCTCCAGGTGAACCCAGGGCAGGTTCGCCAGATCGCCACCCGAGACGACCACGTCACGGACACCGGGATGATCAGCGAGGTAACCGAGGATCGCGCTCTGCCGGTCGATCGGCTTGAGCGTCAGCCGCCGCTTCGCGACGGCGGGGGTGGAGGTGCCGACCAGGTCCATCCGGGTGCAGTGTCCGCAATATTGCGGGCAGGTCGACAGCAATTCCGCGAGGACTTTGGTGGGATAGCGGTGTGTCAGTCCTTCGACCGCCCACATCTCGTATTCGTGCAGCGAGTCGCGGGCGGCGAATGGGTGCGACGGCCAGTCGGCCCGTCTGTCGGAATGGACGGGGAGCATGCAGCGGCGAATGGGATCGGCGTAGAACTCGTCGGTCCACGAAGCGGACCGGGTGCCGGTGATCCTGGGGACCATCGTGTTGAGCACTTGCGGCGGCAGCAACATCGGCATGGTGGCCGACTGTTCGATGTCCTTGGCGAGGCCGACATAAAAGTCGTTGTGTAACCGGTTGCCCAGGACCGCGCTTAGCTGACCGATGTTCTTGACGCTGTGCGCGCGTTGCCATTGGGCGCTGGCCCATTGCTCTGGGGTGACGTCAACCCAGCCGGGGAAACGTGTCCAGTCCGGCTCGACCAAGGTCCGCCGCCGGTACTGATATGGCTGCTCGATCAGTGCTGGCGACATGTGGCTGAGCATGGCCTTCGCCGCGGTCGCTGCACTGTCCACCGTTCGTGCCCCCAAGTCGGTGCAAGCCACCTCCTGAATTTTGTATTCAAAAGTGTGCAAGGTGAGGTATCACATCACATCCGCCGCGGCCTGACAAGATCTCAAACCGGTCCTCCGCAGGGATCCCGCAGGGCGCCTGTCGATAACTCCACCCGTGCAGGTCAAGCGGCATATGAGTACTCGTGGAGAACTCCTCCGAGCCGATCTCGCCGGCGTATGGCCAGGTTGGCCATGCGGCTCGGATCGGTGATCGGATCCGGGACGGCGCCTAGTACTCCAGCATCAGTTTGTGATCTTTGGTGGGTAGTGTGCCGCTCTTGTGATGGATCATGACGTTGCTGCGTGGGTAGCGGGGTTGGATGACCTGTTCGCTCGGGTGGCGAG
>NZ_JBSFPS010000076.1:0-36118 GCF_053588315.1 Streptosporangium sp. NPDC003464
CCAGGATGAGCGTGGCGGCGGGCTCGCCGGTGGAGACGGACTCGGGCCGCAGGGTCATCGCCTCCGGCGAGGCCAGGAACAGGCCGACGCCGCCGTCCGTGACGGCGGGGACGAGGATCCTCGACGCCTGGGCCGCGTACGACACCGTGCTCTTGCGCCCGTCCAGCACCCAGCCACCGCCGTCCCTGCGGGCGGTCACGGCGGGTGCGGCGCCGAGGTCGCGGCCGGGCTCGCGCAGCGCGGAGGTCAGCACCAGCCCGCCCTCGGCCAGGGGGGCCAGCGCCTCGCGCTGCTCGCGGGAGCCGTACCGGGCGACGGCCAGCGCCGCGACGAGGCTCTGCTGGACGGGGACCGGGGCCACGTGCGCGCCGACCTCCCGCAGGAGGACCGCCATCTCGACCGGCCCGAGCCCGGCGCCGCCCGCCTCCTCCGGCAGGCACGCGCCCAGCAGCCCGGCCTGGGCCAGGGAGCTCCACAGCCGCGCGTCGTACGGCGCGCCGCTTGCCTCATGGGCCTCCAGCCTGCCGGCGCTCACCTCCCGGTCGAGGAGCTCCGCCGCGAGTTTGCGCAGGTCACTCTGGGTCTCATCAAGATTGAAGTCCACTAGCGCTCCAGGGGGTGCCGCCGGCCGTGCCGGACGAACTCGTCGTCGATCTCGGTGATGTCGTCGGGGGTCAGCGGCCGCCATCCCGGCTGTCCCGGGGGCCGCCACCAGACGGGGTCGCCGGTGTGCCAGCCCTCCGCGGCGAGGACCCGCTTGACGACCTTGTTCGAAGCGGTCTGCGGCAACTCCTTACATATGCGGATATATCGAGGTATGGCCTTGGGGCCGAGGTCCCTCCGGCCGGCCAGGAAGCCCGCGAAGGCCCCCTGGTCGAAGTCGCCGTCGAGCACCAGGGCCGCCATGACCTGGTCTCCCGCCGCCGCGTCGGGCACCGGGTAGACGGCCGCCTCGATCACGCCGGGGAACTCGCGGACGACCGCCTCGACCGGCGCGACCGCCAGGTTCTCCCCGTCCACCCGGAGCCGCTCGGTGCCGCGCCCGGCGAAGAAGACATGGCCCCGCGCGTCGGCGTAGGCCAGGTCGCCCGACCAGAACACGCCCTCCCGGATCCGCTCGCGGTCGGCCTCGGGGTCGTCGTAGTAGCCGTCGAACAGGCCCGGCCCCTCGGTGTTGACCAGCTCCCCGATCGCCTCGTCCCCGTTGAGCAGCCGGCCGTCCTCGATGACGGCGGCCGGGCATCTGCGCCCGCTGGACGGGTCGCGGATCTCGATGCCGTCGGGCAGCCTGCCCAGGCAGCCGGGCGGTCCCGCCGGGTCGGGGGTGATCGCGATCGCGGTCTCGGTGGAGCCGAACGCGTCGATGACGTGGCATCCGAACCGTTCGCCGAACCGCCGGACCGCGGTGGCGCTCCCCTCGTTGCCGAAGGCGATCCGGAGCGTGCCGTCCCGGTCGCCGGGCTCCGGCGGGGTGGACAGGACGTAGGAGAGCGCCTTGCCGACGTAGTGCAGGTAGGTGACCCCGTAGCGCCTGACGTCGGGCATCAGCCCGGAGGCGGAGAACCTCCGCCGGAGCACCAGCGCCGCCCCCGACGCCACCGCCGGGGCGTAGGCCGCCATGACGGCCCCGGAGTGGAACAGCGGCATGGAGCAGTAGACGACGTCCTCGGGCGAGAGCATCGCCGCCAGGCTGACCCCGGGGACGGCGATCTTCCGCTGGGTGACCCGCACCGCCCGGGGCCGGCCCGAGGTCCCCGAGGTGAAGATCAGCATGACCAGCCCGTCCTCACCCGCCGGCGCGGCCCCCGGGGAGCCGTCCTGCGCGGAGCCGGTCCGGGCGCCCCCGTCCCGCGCGGGGCCGGCGCGGGCGGAACCGGCGCGGGCGGGAGGCGGCGCCGTACCGCGGAGTCCGGCGATCTCCGCGGCGAGCTCCGCGTACGCGGGTCCGTGGACGATGAGGTCGGCGTGGGTGGCGTCCGCGTCACGGGCGAGCTCGGCGGCGCTCCTGGTCGTGTTCAGCGCGACGAGCACGTGGCCGGACAGGGCGGCGCCACCCAGCAGGAACAGCATCTCGGGGACGTTGTCGAACAGCGCCCCGACGTGCGCGGCCCGGCCCAGGGTGTCCATCCAGGCGCCCCTGGCCCGGCACTCCGCGACGTATTCGCGCCAGCTCCACACCTGGTCCTCGAACAGGAGGCCGGGCCGGTCGTCCCCGGCCCGCCGCTCCAGCAGCTCCGCCAACGTCTTCCCGGACATCACGCCTCCCAGCGATGAGGCTCAGGCCAGCCGTTCCGAAAAGTAGAACAGATTCTATTATCTGTCCATAGGGAATCTGTGGCAATAAGTCATCACATACACCGACGTAGCGCATATCCCATGTAAGGACGGGCCGCGCTTGTGACTGGCGAGTAACTCATCGGAGCAACCGGAAATCAGATAACGTGTTCTCATGCGTACCCCGCATGCGACCACCGAGGCGCCGGTCGCCTCGCGCCTCCCCACCCCGCCGGCCCCGGGCGCCGCCGGACCGGCCAAGACCAAGGGGGCACCTGGCGTGCAGAGCGAATCGGCCTCCACCGGCGTCCGCACCCGGAGCCAGCACCAGCGGCGCAAGCGCATCGTCCAGGCCGCCGCCGCCCTCGCCTCCCGCGGCGGCGTCGAGGCCATGCAGATGCGCACCGTGGCCGAGCGGGCGGGGGTCGCCCTCGGCACCCTCTACCGCTACTTCCCCTCCAAGATGGATCTGGTGGTCGCCGTCGTCGGCGAGGAGATCGACCTCCTCGAGAGCAGCATCGAGCGCCGCCCGCCCAGCGCCACCACGGCCTCGGGCCGGGCCGTCGACATCCTGATGCGCGCCACCCGCGGCCTGATGCGCGAGCCGGAGCTCGCCGACGCGCTCATCCGCTCACTGATCATGGCCGAGGTGGACACCCCGTTCGGCGACCGCATGGCGAGCCTGCTGCTGCGCGTGGCCGCCGACGAGCTCACCGCGGAGACCGCCACCGAGGAGCAGTTCGCCCTCGCCGGCTCCCTGGCCAGCGTCTGGGTGCACGAGCTGCTGGAGATGCTCCGCGGCCGGCGCACCTACGAGCAGATCCAGCGCCGCATCGAGATCGCCGCCATCCGCCTGCTCGCCGACTTCCAGCCGCCTTCTTCCGCCTGAAAATAGAACGCGTTACAGTCGCAGTCGGAAGACGACCAGAGCGACGTTCTAGAGCGACGCGCCGAGGGACCGGCTCGCGGGCGCCGGGACCCGGCCGCCAGGCGAGGAGATCGTATGGGTGCAGTGATCGTCGAGGCCGTGCGGACCCCGATCGGCAGGCGTAACGGCTGGCTGGCGGGGCTGAAGCCGCTGGCGCTGCTCGCGGCGGCGCTGAACGGCCTGGTGGACCGGTCGGGGATCGACCCGGCGGCCGTGGAGCAGGTGTTCGCCGGATGCGTCACCCAGGCGGGCGAACAGGGCGGGCACGTCGGGCGGCACGCCTGGCTCTACGCCGGCCTGCCGTACCAGACGGGCGTGACCACGGTCGACGCGCAGTGCGGCTCCTCCCAGCAGGCCGTGCACCTGGTCGCCGCCCTCATCAACTCGGGCGTCATCGACGCCGGCATCGCCTGCGGCGTCGAGGTGATGAGCCGCGCCCCGCTCGGCAGCAACGTGCTCCCGGCCCGGCCCCGGCCCGACGACTGGGCCGTCGACCTGCCCGACCAGTTCACCGCCGCCGAACGGATCGCCCAGCGGCGCGGGCTGACCCGCGAGCGGCTCGACCGGTTCGGCGCCCGGTCCCAGCGGCTGGCCGCCGAGGCGTGGGCCGAGGGCCGGTTCGACCGGGAGATCGTCGGGGTGACCGCGCCCGTCCTCGGCGAGGACGGGCGGCCGACCGGCGAGAGCCGCACCGTGGACAGGGACCAGGGACTGCGCGAGACGACCGCCGAGACGCTGGCCGGGCTCAAACCGGTGCTGGACGGCGGCATGCACACCGCGGGCACCGCCTCGCAGATCTCCGACGGCGCGGCGGCGGTGCTGCTGATGAGCGAGGAGGCCGCCGCCCGGCACGGCCTGCGCCCCCGGGCCCGCATCCTCGCCCAGGCGCTCGTCGGCGCCGAGCCGTACTACCACCTGGACGGTCCGGTGGACGCCACCGCCAAGGTCCTGTCCGCCACGGGCATGACCGTCGCGGACATCGATCGGTTCGAGGTAAACGAGGCGTTCGCCTCGGTCGTCCTCTCCTGGGCGTCGGTGCACGGGCCGGACATGGACCGGGTCAACCCGGGCGGCGGCGCCATCGCGCTCGGCCACCCGGTCGGCGCGACCGGTTCCCGGCTGATCACCACCGCCCTGCACGAGCTGGAGAGGTCCGACTCCTCCACCGCGCTGGTGTCGATGTGCGCGGGCGGGGCGCTCGCCACCGCGACCGTTCTCGAACGGCTGTGAGAGCGGTCGCCGGGCGGCGGGGAGAGACCTCGACCGGGAAAGACCGTGAGACGACGGCGGCCGCGAGACAGCGGCGGCCGTGAAAGAACGAGGAGCACCACATTTGAGATCCCGCCGCAGGCCCTACAGCGAGCAGCGCCCGACCGACGTCGGCGGCGGGGTGTGGAGCGTGCCCGTCCCGATCCCCGGCAACCCGCTCGGCTACACGCTGGTCTACGCCGTCGAGTCCCCCGCCGGGCCGGTGCTGGTCGACGCGGGCTGGAACCACCCAGAGGCCTGGCTGGCGCTGCGGGACGGGCTGGCCGCCGTCGGCATGGACGTCCGCGAGGTCCGGGGGGTGGTGGTCACCCACTTCCACCCCGACCACGCCGGGCTGGCCGGCCGGGTCCGGGAGGAGTCGGGGGCGTGGATCGCCATGCACGAGGCCGACGTCGCGCTGGTCAAGCTCATCCGCGACATCGACGAGGGCGCGCATCGCGCCTTCCAGGCCGACATGCTGCGCCGGGCGGGGGCCACCGGGGGCGAGGTGGCGGAGGTGACGGCGGAGCGGCCGCAGCCGCCCGCGCTGCCCGACCGGACGCTCGGCGACGGCGACCTGGTCGACCTGCCCGGCCGCGCGCTCCGTACGGTCTGGACCCCCGGCCACACCCCGGGCCACATCTGCCTGCACCTGGAGGACACCGGCCGGCTCTTCACCGGCGACCACGTGCTGCCGGGCATCACCCCGCACATCGGCGTCTACCCCTACGACCGCACCGACGTGGACCCGCTCAGCGACTTCCTGGACTCGCTGGCGAAGGTGGCGGGCCTGGGCTCGCTCGAAGCCCTGCCCGCTCATGAGTGGATATTTCAAGACACGGCGGCCCGGGCGGTGGAGATCCGCACGCACCACGAGGAGAAACTCCTACGGCTCGCCGCCCTGCTGGCCGAGGCGGGCGAGCCCCTCACCATCTGGGAGACCGCCGGCCGGATGACCTGGAACCGGCCCTGGGAGGAGCTCCCGGCGATGCTGAGGGGGATGGCCGCCGGAGAGGCCGCGGCCCATCTGCGCACCTTGGAGGTCCGAGGTGTGATCCGCCGCACGGCGGAGGTGGGACCGGTCCGCTACGCCCTACACTCTTAGACATCCGATGTCTGAGGGACCCGAGGATGGTGAAGCGTGGCGGTCACCGACGCCGCTATCGACAGGATCAAGCAGATGATCCTCGCGGGCGAGCTCGCCCCGGGCAGCAGGCTGCCGAAGGAGGCCGACCTGGCCGAGCGGCTCGGCCTGTCGCGCAACTCCCTGCGCGAGGCCGTCCGCGCCCTCGCCCTGATCAACGTGCTGGACGTGCGCCAGGGTGACGGCACCTACGTGACCAGCCTGGAGCCGCGGCTCCTGCTGGACGCGATGTCGTTCGTGGTGGACTTCCACCAGGACGACACCGTGCTGCAGTTCTTCCAGGTCCGGCGGATCCTCGAACCGGCGGCGACCGCGATGGCGGCCACGCGGATGACCGAGTCCGAGGTCGCCGAGCTGCGCAAGATCCTCTCCGAGCTGCCCGCCGACCCCAGCGTCGAGCAGCTCGTCGCCAACGATCTGGAGTTCCACCAGCGCATCGCGGCGGGCTCGGGCAACGCGGTGCTGTGCTCTCTCATAGAGAGCCTGTCGGGCCCCACCACCAGGGCCCGGATCTGGCGGGGGCTGACCCAGGAGAACGCCCTGGAGAAGACCCGCGAGCAGCACGCCGCGATCTGCGACGCCATCGCCGCCCGGCAGCCCGAGGTCGCCCGCGCCTGGGCGACCGTCCACATCGCCGGGGTCGAGGAGTGGCTCCGCAACGCCCTCGCCTGAACCGATCCCCCACCAGAAAAGATCACAAAGTCGTACTCTTGGGGCGGACCGCTCCCGCGACCACGAGGATGACCCGATGCAGCCACTCGACGGAGCCGATCTCAGGGTGGTCGCCGCCCTGCAGGTGAACGGGCGGGCCACCTGGGACCGGATCGGCCGGGTGCTGCGGGAGCCCACCCGCAACGTGGCCCGGCGGGCGGGCCGGCTGATGGAGTCGGGTGTGCTCTCGGTGATCGGACTGGTCGACGACCGGCGGCTGGACTCGGCGCTGCTCCGGGTGCGCTGCCGTCCCGGATCGGCCGTCGAGGTGGGGACGGCCCTGGCCGAGCTGCCCCAGACCCGGTCCGTCACGCTGCTGTCCGGCCCGGTGGACTGCGCGGCGGAGCTCTCGGCGGCCGACGACACGCTGGTGGACCTGCTCCTGCGGGACATCCCGGCGATCGACGGGGTGCTGGGGAGCACCGCGTATCCGGCGTTGAAATACTTCAGCACGCCCCTCGACTGGCATCTGGGCGTGCTCACCCCGCAGGAGGCCGAGGGGCTGCGCGAGCAGTGGCACGCCCCGCCGGAGCGCTCCCCGCGCCCGGGCGAGGAACCCTCCGCCGACGACGAGCGGATCATCGCGGCGGTGGTCACCGACGGCCGCGCCACCCACGCCGAGGTCGCGCTGGCCGCCGGGATCAGCGAGTCGACCGCCCGCCGCCGCCTGGACGCCCTGCTCCGCAGGGGCATCCTGCGCATCCGCGCCGAGATCGAGCCCGCGTGCCTGGGACTGCCGGCCGAGGCCGTGCTCTGGCTGCGGGTGGCCGGCGACGAGGTGGACGCGGTGGGGCGCGCGCTGGCCGCCCGTCCGGAGGTCAGATTCGCCATGGCCGTGGCCGGCGACCACCAGTTGGTGGCGCAGGTCGCCCTGCCCGGCCGGCCGGAGCTGTACGAGTTCCTGCGCGAGATCGGCGGGCTGCCGGGCATCATGGCCGTCGAGACGGCCATGATGCTCCGCACGTTCAAGCGCGCCTTCCTGATCAAGCGGGACTGCCGGGTGGAGCGCTGGGCCGGGCCGGTCGGCTAGGGCCCGTATCGCGGTTTGCGATTCTTGCCAGCGGCCCACCTAGCATGGGGCCTCGTGGACATCACGAGGCTCCCCGCCGAAGCGCGGGCCAGACGTTCCGCGGAGATGCGGGGGTTCCTGCGGTCGCGACGGGCCCGAGTGACCCCGGCCGACGTCGGCATGGCCGTCGGTGACGTCCGTTCGCGCCGTACCCCCGGGCTGCGTCGCGAGGAGGTCGCGGTACTCGCAGGGGTCGGGGTGTCCTGGTACACGTGGCTGGAGCAGGGTCGCGAGATCAACGTGTCCGGAGAGGTCCTGGACTCGATCGCCCGGGTGCTTCGACTGGACGCTGCCGAACGCGAACACCTCTATCTGCTGGCCGGCTTGAACCCGCCGCAAATGCCGCCGGTGACGGGTCGCCAGGTGCCGGACGGGTTGCGCCGGATGATCGACTCTTGGCTGCCCCGTCCCGCCTACCTGCTTGACCGGCACTGGAACCTGGTGGCCGTCAACCAGGCGGCTGAGTTGGTCTTCGGCTACGGCGAGGACGATCACAACTGTCTGGTCACCTTCTTCGCCGGCACCCTCTACCGGTCGTCGCTGTGTCACTGGCGAGACGCCGCGCAGGCCATCGTCGGCCAGTTCCGGGCGGACGCCGCACGCTACCCCGACGACGCGGAGTTCGGACGGCTCGCCGCGGACATGTGCGCCGTCAGCCCCGAGTTCGCCGAGATCTGGGCCGAGCACGACATCCGCAACGCGACGACCGGCAACAAGACCGTCACACATCCAGATGCCGGGGACCTCACTTTCGACTACACCACATTGACGCTTCCTGATCTTCCGGGCCACCGCCTGATGCTGCACACGCCGGCGGCGGGCACGGACACAGAGCAGCGGCTGGCCACCCTGCTGGGGGCCGCAGTCACGTAGATCGACGAATGGTGCGCTCCGGCAGGGGCTGCGGGCGGCGACATCAAGGAACATCCACGGCCCGAGGGGCCGCGCATGAAGGTGGTGGTGACAGGCCCATGTTCGTCCCGCACTGTTGAGCCTCCGCCTCCCCGCGGAGGATGGGCGCCATGGAGCGATTCACCAACCGCACAGTCCTGATCACCGGCGGCACCTCCGGCATGGGCCTGGCCACCGCCCGCCGCCTGCTCGACGAGGGCGCCTATGTCGTCATCACCGGACGTGATGAATCCCGGCTGGAGCGGGCGGCCGTCCAACTCGACGCCGGGCCACGCCTGCTGACCGTCCGCGCTGACGCTGCGGACCTGGCTGACCTGGATACGCTGATGCGTCGCATCGAGACCTGGCGCGGCAACCTGGACGCCGTCTTCGCCAATGCAGGCACGGGCGTCTTCAAACCCAGCGCCGAACTCACTGAGGCCGACTTCGACCACTCGACCGACGTCAACTTCAAGGGCGTGTACTTCACCGTCCAGAAGGCACTCCCGCTGCTGAAGGAGGGCAGCGCGGTCGTCCTGAACGCCTCGTGGACGCTGTATCGCGGCCTGCCGATCGCCTCCGTCTACTCGGCGACCAAAGCCGCCGTCCACAACCTGGCCCGCACCCTCGGCTCCGACCTGGCCCCGCGCGGCATCCGCGTCAACTCGGTCAGCCCCGGCTATATCGACACCGAGATGTACCGCGGCGCCAACACCGACCCGGAGGCCGACGGCCGCAACGCCGCGCAGGTGCCGCTGGGCACTATCGGGCACGCCGCCGAGGTCGCCGCCGCCGTGGCCTTCCTGGCTTCCGACGACGCCTCCTACATCACCGGGCAGGACCTGGTGATCGACGGCGGCCTGGTCGGCTCCTTCCCCAACCGGTAATCCCAAGAGGAGGAACTGGCCCAGCTCGCGGGAGTGAGCGTTACCCAAGCCTTGCCCGGGGCAACGACACGTCGTGCCGTCGAGGAGCCGACCCAGGTCCTGCACGGAGTCGAGATCAGCGTGATTGCCCGCGTTGTGGCCGGTGGTCCTGGTAGGCCACAGCCATGGCGCGTCTCGGCCTGGCCGGCGGCTCCCGGCGTGGCGGATGACAGACGGCGGATAATCTCCTAAATTGGACAACCCAGTTGCCGGAATCAGCGAGCCAGGTGGTCCGACGTGCCAAGTGACCCGCCGGGTTTCGAGCTGCCGCTACGGCTGTTCCTCGGCTTCCGCGTCCTCATCGACGGAGTCCACGCCGAACTCGCCCGCCAGGGGCACCCCGACCTGCGGCCGATGCACGGCTTCGTCTTCCAGGCGATCGGCCCCGAGGGCACCACGGCCGCCGAGCTTGGCCGCCGGCTGGGGATCTCCAAGCAGGCGGCGGGCAAGACCATCGACTCCCTGGAGCAGCTCGGCTACGTGGAGCGCGGCTCCGACCCGCGTGACGCGCGGCGCAAGGTCATCCGGCTCACCCAGCGCGGTGTCGACTCCCTCGTCCGGTCGGCGCGCATCTTCGACGACCTGCGGGCCCGCTGGGCGGAGGCGCTCGGGGAGGAGCGCCTGCGCGCGCTGGAGACCGACCTGCGCAAGGTCACGCCGTCGGAGGTCTTCCGGCTCGACATCCCCGGCTGGTTCGGCGGCTACTGACCCCTGCCCCCGCCGCCCCGCCCGCGCCTTTTCACCCGCTCCGCCCGCCCCGCGGCGCGCGATGAGCGGCGGGGCCCCGGCCGCTCCCCGCGGGAGCGGGACCGCTCAGGCGATCAGCCCTTCGGCCGCGAGCTCGGCCCAGAGGTCCTCCGGGACGGGCTCCGCGACGAGGCCGGCGTTGCGGGTGACCTCGGCGGCGGACCTCGCGCCGACGACCACCGAGGCGACCGCCGGATGGCGCAGCGGGAAGGCCAGCGCCGCCTGGGGCAGGGTGACGCCGTGGCGCTCGCACACGGCCGCGACGCGGCGGGCACGGGCCAGCAGCGGCTCGGGGGCCGGGGCGTAGTCGTAGGTGCCCGACGGGTCGTGAGTGGCCAGCAGGCCGCTGTTGAACACCCCGGCGGCGACCACCGAGACACCGCGCTCGTCGCACAACGGCAGCAGTTCCTCGGCTCCCGACTGGTCGAGGAGGGTGTGGCGGCCGGCCAGCATGACCATGTCCACGCCGGTCTCGCGGACGAAGCGGGTGAGCATCTCCGCCTGGTTCATGCCGACCCCGACGGCCTTGACGACCCCCTGGTCGCGCAGCTCGGCCAGGGCCGGGTACGCCTCGGAGACGGCCTGCTCCCAGTGGTCGTCGGGGTCGTGGATCAGCACGACGTCGACCGTGTCGAGGCCGAGCCGGACCAGGCTCTCCTCCAGCGACCGCCGGACCCCGTCCCGCGAGAAGTCCCACACCCGGCGCAGGTCGGCGGGGACGTCGAAGCCCTGGCCGTCCCGGCCCACGGGACCGTCGCCGGTGGACGGCACGAGCAGGCGGCCGACCTTGGTGGACAGGGTGTAGGAGTCGCGGGGCCGCCCGGCCAGGGCGGCGCCGAGCCGCCGCTCCGACAGGCCGAGCCCGTAGTGGGGCGCGGTGTCGAACAGGCGGAACCCGGCGTCGTAGGCGGCGTCCACCGCCGCCCGGGCCTCGGCGTCGCTCACGGCGGTGAACAGGTTGCCGATCGGGGCGGCGCCGAAGCCGTACTTGCTCACGGAGAAGGTCATGACCGTCAATCCTGCGCCTTGCCGTAGTCCCTCGGAGGGAGGGTGGTGGTGGTCGGTTCCGTGTCCCGCCGTACGGGCCCGGAGGACCGTGGACGCCCGGGAAGGGGAGCGGTCGCCGTCAATCCTGCGCCTTGCCGCCGGCGAGGCGGCTGATCATCAGGGCGATCAGGATGATCGAACCGTAGACCAGCTGCTTCCACTCGCCGGGGACGCCCTTCAGCGTCAGGATGTTCTCCACCAGGCCGATCACCAGGACACCGGTGAGGGCGCCCAGGATCGTGCCCTTGCCGCCGTCCATGCTGACCCCGCCGATGACCGCGGCGGCGAAGGCCATGAAGATCCAGCCGACGCCCTGGTTGGCGCTGATGCCGCCCAGGCGGCCGGTCTCCAGCACTCCGGCGAGCGCGGCGACCACGCCGCCGACGACGAAGACGACCCAGACGACCCGCTCGACCCGGATGCCCGCCGCGCGGGCGGCGTCGGCGTTGCCGCCGATGGCGTAGAGCGAGCGGCCGGCCCGGAAGTAGCCGAGCGCGGCGATGGCCGCGGCGAAGAGCAGGCCGGTGATCCAGATGGACACCGGGACGCCCAGCCAGATGGCGCTGCCGAGGTAGAGGAACGACTCGGGCAGCTCGAACAGGCTCTTGCCCTGGGTGAGTCCGAGCTGGAGGCCGTGGACGACGATCATCATGGCCAGGGTGACGATGAAGGCCGAGAGCTGGAAGCGCATGATCAGGAAGCCGTTGAAGGCGCCGACCAGCCCGCCGATCAGCAGGCAGATCGGGATCGCCAGGATCCCGGGGAGCTCCAGGCCGAACCCACCGGCCGCCACCGGGATGACCAGCATCACCCCCACCGCGGGGGCCATGCCGACGGTGGACTCCAGCGACAGGTCGAACTTGCCGGCGATGAGAATCAGCGCCTCGGCGAGCACCACCAGCGCCAGGGCCGACTGCTGCTGGAGCACGTTGGTCAGGTTGCCGGGGGTGAGGAAGATCGGGTCCACGAAGGACCCGGCGATCAGCAGGACGACGATCACCGGGACCAGCGTGAGGTCGCGGAAGCGCCCGAGCTGGATCCGCCGGCCCGGTGCGGGCGCGGTCGCCACGGGCGTCGTCTTCGTAGTGGTCATCAGTCGTCGATACCTTCCATCGCCGCCACCAGTTCGGTGTCGGTCCAGCCTCGGGGCACGTCCTTCACGACCCTGCCGTGGAACATGACCAGGACCCGGTCGCAGATCCGCAGGTCGTCGAGTTCGTCGGAGACCAGTACGGCTCCGGTCCCCCGGGCCGCCGCGTCCTCCACGGCGCCGAGGAGTGAGTGCTTGGCCTTCACGTCCACCCCGGCCGTCGGGTTGATGACCACGAGCGCCCTGGGGTCGTCGGCGAGCGCCCTGGCCAGCACGACCTTCTGCGCGTTGCCGCCGGACAGGTCGGCCACCGGCTGGTCGGGGCCGGTCGTCTTGATGTCCAGCTCGGCGATCATCCGGGCGCCGTGCGCGCGCCGTCTCGCCGGGGAGATCACGCCGTACCGGCCGAGCTTGTGCGCGATCGGGATGGTGGCGTTCTCGGCGATCGACAGCAGCGGCACGAAGCCCTCGTGGTGGCGGTCCTGGGGGACGAAGCCGAGACCGGCGGCGAGCACGGACGGCACGTCGCCCGGCTTGACCTCGGTGCCGTTGACGGTCACCGCGCCGGTGTCGGCCCGGCGGAGGCCGACCAGGGTCTCGGCCAGGCCGACCTTGCCGCTGCTGCCCGAGCCGGCCAGGCCGACGATCTCCCCGGCCCGGACGGCCAGGTCCACGTTCTCGTAGCGGCCGCCGAGGCTCAGTCCCCGGGCGGCGAGCACGACCGGCGCCGAGGCGTCGGCCGTGCGGGAGCGGTACTCGTAGGCGGCGGTCGTCTCGCCGGTCATCGCGTCGACCAGCCGGTCGTGCGGCAGGTCGCCGACCTGGGCGGTGACGATGTGCCGGGCGTCGCGGAAGACCGAGACGCTCTGGCAGATCTCGTACACCTCCTCCAGGTGGTGCGAGATGAACATCATCGTCACACCCTGCTCCCGGAGCGCCCGCATCCGCTCGAAGAGCCGCTGGATGGCCGGGCCGTCGAGCTGGGCGGTGGGCTCGTCCAGGATGATGAACCGGGCGCCGAACGACAGCGCCCTGGCGATCTCCACGAGCTGGCGCTGCTCGACGCCCAGGTCTCCGGCGAGGATGTCGGCGTCCACGTCCACGCCGTACTGCTCCAGGAGCTGCCTGGCCCGGGTGCGCAGGGCGCCCCACCTGATCGCGCCCCGGTCCGTCTGCCGGTTCAGGAAGAGGTTCTCCGCGACGGTCAGCGTGGGGATGATCGTCGACTTCTGGTAGACGCACGCGACCCGCTGCCGCCAGGCGTCCCGGTCGGCCAGCGGCGGCGCGAGCTCCCCGCCGAAGCGGACCTCTCCCTCGTCGGGGCGCTGCAGCCCGGTCAGGATGGACACCAGCGTGGACTTGCCCGCGCCGTTCCGGCCGACCAGCGCGTGCGTCTCCCCCTCGGTGATGGCGATCCCGGCGCCGTTGAGCGCGGTGGTCGGGCCGAAGCGCTTGGTGATCCCGAGCGCTTCAACCGCCTTAGCAGAAGATGTCATCACTTGACCTGATTGCCCCAGAGATTCTTGTCGTCCACATTCTCCTTGGTCACCAGCGGGGCGGGGAGCTGATCCTCAAGGCCGTTCGGCAGCTGGATGATCGTGCTGTCGTGGTCGGTCGGACCCGGCTGGAAGGTCTTGCCCTCGATCGCGGCCTTGGCGTAGAAGAGCGCGTACTTGGCGTACAGGTCGGCCGGCTGGGAGAGCGTGGCGTCGATCTCACCCTTGCGGATCGCCTCGAACTCCTGCGGGATCCCGTCGTTGGAGATCACGAAGACGTGCTTGGGGTCCTCCGGCGGCGCGATCAGGCCCTTGGCCTTGAGCACCTGCAGAGTCGGGGCCAGGTGGACGCCTCCGGCGTGCATGTAGATGCCCTTGATGTCCGGGTGCTGCTGGAGGCGGGTCTGCAGCATCGAGGCGGCCTTGGTGCCGTCCCACTCGGTCGGCTCCTCGAAGACCGTGATGCCGGGGAACTTCTCCTTCATGCACGCGCCGAACGCCTCGGCCCTGTCCCGGCCGTTGATCGACGACAGCGCGCCCATGAGCTGGACGACCTTGCCCTTGCCCCCCAGTTTCTCGCCGAGGAACTCGCAGGCCTTGGTGCCGTAGGCCTTGTTGTCGGCCCGCACGACCATGAAGACCTTGCCCTTGTCGGGGCGGGTGTCCACCGAGACGACCGGGATGTTCTTGCTCTCCAGGGTCTGCAGCGTGGAGGCGATCGCACCGGTGTCCTGCGGGGCCATGACGACCGCCTTGGCCCCCTGGCCGATCATCGCCTGGGTGTTGGCGACCAGTTTGGCCACGTCGTTCTGGGAGTTGGTCGGCGGCATCAGGTCGACGCCCAGCTCGGCGGCGAGCTGGGGGACGTATTTGTTGTAGGAGTTCCAGAAGTCGGAGTCGGCGCGCGGGAAGTCGATCCCGACCTTGCCGCCCTTGGCTCCGGCGTCGGCGGCGGGCTTGGCGCTGCTGCCGGCGCCGGCGGTCTCCGACGAGCCGCATGCCGAGATCGTGAGGGCGAGCCCGAGCAGTGCCGCGCCTGTCGCCGCAGTTCCGAGTTTCATACCGTTGCCTCGATTCGAAACCATGTGGGGGGTGAAATATTGCTGGGCCGATGTCTCATCCGGCCGTCTGTCCGATCATCTGGCCGCCCGGCGGGGAGGCCGCCCGGCGGCACGTCACCTCAGGTCGCCGGCCGGAGCCTGAGCCCCTGCATGCCCCCGTCGACCGCCAGGACCGTGCCGGTGGTCGAGGCCGCGAGCGGGCTCGCGAGGTAGGCGATCGCGGCCGCGACCTCCTCCGCGCTCACCAGGCGGCCCATCGGCTGGCGTCCCTCCAGGGCCGCCCGCTCGGCCGCCGGGTCGGGCGCCGCGTCGAGCAGGCGCTGGACCCAGGGCGTGTCGGCGGTGCCCGGGTTGACGCAGTTGACGCGGATGCCCTCGCGGACGTGGTCGGCGGCCATCGCCAGAGTGAGCGACTGGATGGCGCCCTTGGAGGCGCTGTAGAGCGCCCGCTGGGGCAGTCCCGCCGAGGCGGCGATCGAGCAGGTGTTGACGATCGCCGCGCTCGCCGAGCGCCGGAGGTACGGCAGGGCCGCCCGGGTCACCCTGACGATGCCGAGGACGTTGACGTCCAGGACTCTGGACCACTCCTCGTAGGGATTGTCCTCGATCGTGCCGGCCGCGCCGATCCCGGCGTTGTTCACCAGGACGTCGAGTCCGCCCATCCGCCCGGCCGCCTCGGCGACCGCCGTACGGACCGCGGTCTCGTCGGTGACGTCCGCCGTGGCCGGGATGAACGGCTCGCCGGGCGGGTTGACGTCCAGGCAGGCCACCGTGGCCCCGCGGGCGGCGAGCAGCGTGGCGGTGGCCAGGCCGATGCCGGAGCCGCCGCCGGTGACCAGGGCGCGCAGGCCGTCGAACTCAGCCATTGAGGGACCTCCAGACCGGGCCGTCGGGGTAGGTGTGGTCGGTGATCGACCGGGGGTGCATGGCGGCTCCGAAGCCGGGCCGGCTCGGCGCGACGTAGGCGCCGTTCTTGATGACCACGGGGTCGGCGAAGTGCTCGTGGAGGTGGTCGACGTATTCGATCACCCGGTTCTCCATCGAGCCGCTGACCGCGACGTAGTCGAACATCGACAGGTGCTGGACCAGCTCGCACAGGCCCACGCCGCCGGCGTGCGGGCAGACCGGGACGCCGAACCTGGCGGCGAGCAGCAGGATCGCGATGTTCTCGTTCACGCCCGCCACGCGGGCCGCGTCGATCTGCAGGTAGGAGATGGCGTCGGCCTGCAGGAGCTGCTTGAAGATCATGCGGTTCTGCACGTGCTCGCCGGTGGCGACCGGGATCGGCGCGATGCCCCGCGCGATGGCGGCGTGGCCGAGCACGTCGTCGGGGCTGGTCGGCTCCTCCACCCAGTGCGGCCGGAACTCCGCCAGGGCGTTCACCCAGGCGATGGCCGACTCCACGTCCCAGCGCTGGTTGGCGTCGACGGCGATGGGGAAGTCGTCGCCGCAGGTGTCGCGTGCGATGCGCATCCGCCGCCGGTCGTCCTCCAGGTCGGCGCCGACCTTCAGCTTGATCTGGGTGAAGCCCTCGGCCATCGCCTCCTTGCACAGGCGGCGGAGCTTGTCGTCGCTGTAGCCGAGCCAGCCGGGCGAGGTGGTGTAGGCCGGGTAGCCGTGCTCCTTCAGGTAGGCGATCCGCTCCTGGCGGCCCGGCTCGGCGGCGCGCAGGATGTCGAGCGCCTCCTGCGGGGTGAGCGCGTCGCTGAGGTAGCGGAAGTCGACCAGCTCGACGAGCTCCTCGGGCGACATCTCGGCCAGCAGCAGCCACAGCGGCTTGCCCGCCCGCCGGGCCTTCAGGTCCCACAGCGCGTTGACCACGGCGGAGATCGCCATGTGCATGACGCCCTTCTCCGGGCCGAGCCAGCGCAGCTGGGAGTCGTGGACCATGTCCTTCCAGAGCCTGCCCAGGTCCTCGACGTCCTTGCCGAGCACGTACGGCTCCAGCGCCTTGATGGCGGCGGTCTGCACCTCGTTGCCCCGGCCGATGGTGAAGGCGAAGCCGTGGCCCTCGGCGCCGTCGTCGGTCCTCAACACCAGGTAGGCGGCCGAGTAGTCCGGGTCCGGGTTCATCGCGTCGGAGCCGTCGAGCTCCAGCGAGGTGGGGAAGCGGATGTCGTAGGTCTCCAGCGCGGTGATGCGGTAGGCGCTCATGCCTGGCCCACCGTCTGCCGCTGCCGGCCCAGACCGTCGATCTCCAGCTCCATGACCTGGCCCGCGCGCAGGTACGGCGTGCCCGGCAGGCCGAGCGCGACGCCGGCCGGGGTGCCGGTGTTGATGACGTCACCGGGCTCCAGGACCATGAACCGGCTGAGGTAGCGGACGGTCTCGGCGACCTGGAAGATCATGTTCTTGGTGCCGCCGTCCTGGTACGGCTCGCCGTCCACCCACAGCCGCAGCCCCAGGGCCTGCGGGTCGGCGATCTCGTCGGCGGTGACCAGCCAGGGGCCGAGCGGGTTGAAGGTCTCGCAGGACTTGCCCTTGTCCCACTGGCCGCCGCGTTCGAGCTGGAACTCGCGCTCGGAGACGTCGTTGGAGATCGCGTAGCCGGCGACCGCCGCGAGGGCCTCCTCGTCGGTCTCCGCGTAGCGGACGGTCCGGCCGATGACGACGGCCAGCTCGACCTCCCAGTCGGTCTTCACGCTGCCTCTGGGGATCAGGACCTCGTCGTAGGGGCCGACGACCGTGTTGGGGGCCTTCATGAAGACGATCGGCTCGGTGGGGATCGCGGCGCCCGTCTCCTCCGCGTGGTCGCGGTAGTTGAGCCCGATGCACACGACCTTCCCGGGCCTGGCGATCGGTGCGCCGATCCGCAGCCCCTCGGCCTCCAGCACGGGCAGCTCGTCCCGCTCCAGCGCCTCGCGGACGCGCGCCACTCCCCCGGAAGCGAGGAAAGCACCGTCGATCTCGGGATCCGAGATTGCACGGAGGTTACCGGCCTGGTCCATGACGGCCGGTCGCTCCTGGCCGACGGGTCCAACTCGCAGCAGCTTCACACCGCACCCTTCAGTCATACATCGGATGTCTTGTTCCGTGATGCTGGAGGACGCCAAAGCCCGATGTCAACCCCTCGCCGAGGGATACATCCGATCCGTTATAGAGGAGAAACCGCAGATGGTGGCCTTATGACGGGATCTTTCCCGACCGACCCCGACCAGTCATCGGATTTAACCGGGACGGGCGGCCGCGTGGCCCATCCTCGGGAACTCCTATGGCGTGGGCGGTTTCGTTGATCTACTGGCTTCAAACATCGGAGGACGAGCCTTGTTACTCCGGGGTTTCGGTGCTATCTCCTTGAGACAGGTCGGCCCTGTGATCGGAGGAATCGGTTGTCCCACCCCCCAAGACGACGACTCAGCATCACCGTGCTAGCCGCACTCACCCTTGCCACCAGCTTCTATGGGCAGAATCTGGCCCATGCGGAGCCGAAGAAGGGTGCGGCAGCCGTACAGACACCCGACGATTTGACGCTCTGGTACGACAAGCCCGCCACCGACTGGGAGACCCAGGCGCTGCCGATCGGCAACGGCGCGCTGGGCGCCATGGTGTTCGGCGGGGTCGCGAGCGAGCAGATCCAGTTCAACGAGAAGACGCTGTGGACCGGCGGCCCCGGCTCCAGCGGATACAACTCCGGCAACTGGACCACCCCCCGGCCGAACGCCATCGCCGAGGTCCAGGCGCAGATCGACCGGGACGGGAAGATGTCCCCCTCGGCGGTGGCGGCCAAGCTCGGCCAGCCCAAGAGCGGGTTCGGGGCCTACCAGACCTTCGGCGACCTCTGGCTGGACGTGCCGGACGCCCCGACCGCCCCCACCGGCTACCGGCGGGAGCTGAGCCTGCGCGAGGCGGTCGCCCGGGTCGGCTACACCGCCGACGGCGTCACCTACTCCCGGGAGTACTTCGCCAGCCACCCCGGCGGCGTCATCGTCGGGCGGATCTCCGCCAGCCAGGCGGGCAAGGTCTCCTTCACGCTCCGGACCTCCTCCCCCCGCTCGGACAGGCAGGTCTCGGTCGCGGGCGGCCGCCTGACCGTCCGGGGCGCGCTCGCCGACAACGGCATGCGGTTCGAGTCGCAGATCCAGGTCATCACCCAGGGCGGCAGCCGTACCGACGGGACCGACCGGGTCACCGTCACCGGCGCCGACAGCGCGATGTTCGTGCTGTCGGCCGGCACCGACTACGCCGGCGTCCATCCCTCCTACCGGGGCCCGGACCCGCACGCCGCGGTGACCGCCGCCGTCGACGCGGCCGCCGCCAAGAGCTTCGACCAGCTCAGGACGGCCCACCAGCACGACTACCGCAAGCTGTTCGACCGGGTGAAGCTGGACCTCGGCCGGCGGGTCCCGGCGATCCCCACCGACCGGCTCCGCGCGGCCTACACCGGCGGCGCCTCGGCCGACGACCGCGCCCTGGAGGCGATGTTCTTCGCCTACGGGCGCTACCTGCTCATCTCCTCCTCACGCGACGAGGCGCTGCCGGCCAACCTGCAGGGGGTGTGGAACAACTCGACCAGCCCGCCCTGGTCGGCCGACTACCACGTCAACATCAACCTGCAGATGAACTACTGGCTCGCCGAGCAGACCAACCTCGCCGAGACGACCGTCGCCTACGACCGCTACATCAAGGCCATGGTGGCCCCCGGCCGGAAGACCGCGCAGGAGATGTTCGGCTCGCGCGGCTGGGTGGTGCACAACGAGACCAACCCGTTCGGGTTCACCGGCGTGCACGACTGGGCCACCGCCTTCTGGTTCCCCGAGGCGGCGGCCTGGGTGACCCAGCAGATGTACGATCACTACCGCTTCAACGGCGACACCGCCTACCTGCGGGACACCGCCTACCCGGTGATGAAGGGCGCGGCCGAGTTCTGGCTGGACAACCTGCACCTCGACCCGCGGGACGGCAAGCTCGTGGTCTCCCCGAGCTACTCCCCCGAGCAGGGCGACTTCTCCGCGGGCGCCTCGATGTCCCAGCAGATCGTCTTCGACGTGCTGACCAACAGCCTGGAGGCGGCGAAGAAGCTGAACGTCGACTCCGCCTTCCAGGCCGAGGTGACGGCCGCGCTGGCCAAGCTCGACCGGGGCATCCGGGTGGGCTCCTGGGGCCAGTTGCAGGAGTGGAAGACCGACTGGGACGACCGCGCCAACACCCACCGGCACGTCTCGCACCTGTTCGCCCTGCACCCCGGGCGGCAGATCGTGGCGGGCACGCCGGAGGCCGCGGCCGCCAAGGTCTCGCTCACCGCGCGCGGCGACGGCGGCACCGGCTGGAGCAAGGCGTGGAAGGTCAACTTCTGGGCCCGGCTGCTGGACGGCGACCACTCCCACAAGATGCTCAGCGAGCAGCTCAAGTCCTCCACGCTGGACAACCTCTGGGACACCCACCCCCCGTTCCAGATCGACGGCAACTTCGGCGCCACCTCCGGCATGGCCGAGATGCTGCTGCAGAGCCAGCACGGCACGGTCCACGTGCTGCCCGCGCTGCCGTCGGCCTGGCCGACCGGCTCGGTCACCGGCCTGCGCGCCCGGGGCGACGTGACCGTGGACGTCTCCTGGCGCAACGGCACCGGTGAGAAGATCACCCTGCGCCCCGGGAGGAGCGGGCCCCTCAAGGTCCGCGCGGCCCTGGTCGCGGGCCGCTACCGGGTCCAGGACGAGACCGGCGCGACGGTCACCCCGGGCCGCGACGGCGAGACGCTCACCTGGAACGCCCAGGCGGGCAAGACCTACACGATCACCGATGAAGGCGCCGTCCCGCCCTGCGCGGCGGCCCCCGCCGACCGGCCGGTCGTCGCCTGGGACCCGTCGTCGGGTACGGCGGTCGCCGACAGCTCCGGCAGCGGCCGCGACGCGACGGTCACCGGCACCGCGACCTACGAGAGCTCGGCGCCCACCGGCAGCGGGCTGGTCCTGAACGGCTCCACCTACCTCACCACCGCGAACACGACACTCGGCTTCCTGCGCGAGGCCACCTTCGCCGCCGAAGTCAAGATCGGCGGGACCGGCTACCGCCGGCTCTTCGACTTCCAGCCCTCCGGCGACCCCGGCACCGACGGCGTCATCGTCGACATCACCCCGGCCGGCAAGCTGCGCTTCATCGGCGCCGGGCGCAATGTGACCACCGACGCCACCGTTCCGACCGGCCGCTACGTCGACCTCGTGGTCACCGCCGACCGGACCGGCGCGATCTCCGTCTACGTGGACGGCGCCCGGATCGGCGGCGGCACCACCAGCGCGAGCGGCGTCAACGGCTGCGCCTCCCGCCCCCTGCGCTTCGCCGCCGACCAGGGCGGCGGCCAGCGCCTGACCGGAGCCGTCGACCGCATGGCCATCCTGCCCAGAGCCCTGCCCCCGGCCGAGATCGGCACCTGGCAGGACCTGGCCTTCTGACCCCGGCCCGGCCGACGGCCCGGCCTGCTGACCTTGACCCACCCAACCGGCCGACCTGACCCACCGGCCCGGCCGACCGGCCGGGACGGCCGGGAGCCGGGGCCTCACGCGGGCCCCGGCCCTTGACTGTCCCGGCCACCCGTAATAGAACACGTTTCAGAAAGAGATGTAACCAAGCGCTTGATCAAATACCTGACGGCGGAGCGAGCCCCCGGGAGGCGGGCGGCGGGTGTCCGGCCCGCCGGTGAGGCGCGACGGCCGCGCTCCGGTCTCGTCAAGGGCATCGAGGGGATGCTCGTATGGTTCTCATGGGAGAGCAGATGGAAATCGACCTTGTCGACCAGGACTTCTACCAGCGGAGCGGCGCGCCGCACGGCCAGCTCGCCTGGCTGCGGGCCAACGCGCCGGTCTACCGGCACGGAGGCGACCCCGAACGGGGCTGGCCCGGTTTCTGGGCGGTCACCAGACACGCCGACGTGGTGCACGTCTCCCGCCACTCCGACCTGTTCTCCTCCAGCCGGAAGCTCGCGCTGTTCAACGAGATGCCCGAGGACCAGCGCGCGCTCCAGCGGATGATGATGCTCAACCAGGACCCACCGGAGCACACCCGGCGACGCTCCCTGGTCAACCGGGGTTTCACCCCGCGCATGATGGGCGCCCTGGAGCAGCACATCCGCGACATCTGCCACGGGCTGGTGGACGAGGCCAAGGGGCGCGGGTCGGCCGACTTCGTCAGGGACATCGCCGCCCCGCTGCCGCTGTATGTGATCTGCGAGCTGCTCGGCGCCCCCGTCGAGGACCGGGACAAGATCTTCAACTGGTCCAACCAGATGATCGGGGCCGAGGACCCGGACTACGCGGCCGACCCCACCGAGGGCCAGAACGCGGCCATGGAGGTCTACGCCTACGCCAACGCCCTGGCCGCCGAGCGACGCGAGCAGCCCCGGGAGGACATCGCCACCAAACTGATCATGCCCGACGCGGCCGGCGAGACCCTCACCGAGGAGGAGTTCGACCTGTTCGTGCTCCTGCTGGTCGTCGCGGGCAACGAGACCACCCGCAACGCGGCCTCCGGGGGCATGCTCGCCTTCTTCGAGCATCCCGACCAGTGGCGGCGGCTGGTCGCCGAGCCCGCCCTCGCCCGGACCGCGGCCGACGAGATCGTCCGCTGGGTCTCCCCGGTGAACCTCTTCCGCCGTACGGCCACCGCCGACACGACGATCGGCGGGCAGGAGGTCAAGGAGGACGACAAGATCGTGGTCTTCTACAGCTCCGCCAACCGGGACGAGGACGTGTTCGCCGACCCCGGAACCTTCGACATCGGCCGTGACCCCAACCCGCACATCGGCTTCGGCGGCGGCGGGGCCCACTTCTGCCTCGGCAACCACCTCGCCAAGCTGGAGCTCCGGGTGCTCTTCGAGGTGCTGGCCGAGCGGCTGCCCAGACTGGCCCAGGCCGGCCCGGCCCGCCGGCTCCGCTCCAACTTCATCAACGGCATCAAGGATCTGCCGGTCACCCTCGCCTGACGCGCGGCCGACCGCCCCGGTCGGCCCGCGTCCGGTTCCGGCGGGTCTCACGCCACCCTTCTGGCCGATCGTGCTAAATTATGGCCATGCGGCCAGAAAATGAGCCAGACGGCCAGAAGCGGCGGTCGTTCATCGAGCAGGCCAGGCGCGCCCAGATCATCACCTCCGCCGTCGAGGTCATCGCCGACGCGGGGTTCGCGAAGGCGTCGCTGGCCCTGATCGCCAAGCACGCCGGCATCAGCAAGGGTGTGATCTCCTACCACTTCGCCGGCAAGGACGAGCTGATGGAGGAGGTCGTCAACCACGTCTACGACGGCATCCTCGCGTTCGTCACGGCCCGGATGGAGCAGGAGCAGACCGCGACGGGCCTGCTGCGCACGCACATCCTGACCGTCGCCGAGCACATGCGCGGCAACAGGACCCAGATCAAGGCGCTCGGCGAGATCTTCTACAACCTGCGCCAGCCCGACGGCTCGCCGCGCTTCGGCATCGCCGCCAGCGAGCCGCTCTTCCAGGCACTGGAGGAGATCTACCGCCTCGGCCAGCGGAGCGGAGAGTTCCGCACCTTCGACCTGCGGGTGATGGCCGTGGCCCACGCCGGCTCGATCGACAACATGTTCGCCTACTGGGTCACCCACCCCGAGCACGACCTCGACGCGCACGCACGCGAGCTGGCCGACCTCTTCGAACACGCCACCCGGGCGGAGAAGCCTCATGACGGCGGGCCAGAAAACGGTCACTGATCACTAAAGTTCGTAAATCTGACATAACCCCCTACTGGTGGGGGAATAAGCTGCTGGTGCTGCCTGGAACCCGTCCCGGCGACGGCGACACCCGCACCTTCCTCGGTGCGATCATGCGTAATCCCCACCAGCTGGGCGCGATCGCGCCCAGCTCGAAGGCCGTCGCCCGGCTGGCCACCTCGGTCGTCCCGGGCACCCGCGGAGCCGTGGTCGTCGAGCTCGGCGCCGGCGGCGGCGTGATCAGCGACGCGATCCGCGACCGCCTGCCGCCGGACGGGCGGCAGCTCGCCATCGAGCTCAACCACGACATGGTCCGCCACCTACGGCGCAGCCGCCCCTGGCTGGAAGTGATCGCCGGCGACGCGGGCGACCTGGGCAGGTTTCTGGGGCGGGCCGGGGTGACACAGGTCGACGCGGTCGTCTCCTCCCTGCCCTGGACCCTGTTCGACGAGCGGCAGCAGAAGCGCATCCTGGACGAGGTGTCGGCCGCGCTCGCCCTGGGCGGGATGTTCAGCACCGTCACCACCCTGACCGCGATGCCCTTCCGGCGCTTCCGACTGTTCCGCGGGCTGCTGGAGAGCACTTTCACCACCGTCGGCACCATGGGCCCGGTCTGGCACAACGTCCCGCCCGCGCTGGTCTTCACGGCCTCGGAGGGTCCGCCCCCGGCCGCGGGGGACGAGCCGGGGCGCCGTTGACGGCAGCGCCGGCACGCGGACCGGCGGGAGACCGCCCGCCCCGCCGTACGGCCCGCCCTGGAGTCCGCCCGCCCTGCCATACAGAGCCCCGCCCTGGGGTCCAGCCCGCGCCGCCGTACGGCCCGCCGCCGGTACGGCCCGCGCCGCCGTACCGCCCGCCCCGGAGGTTCAGCCGGCGACCAGCGACTCCGCCCAGTTGATGTAGGCCGTCGGCAGGTCGTGCAGGGCGGCGGCGATCCGCGGGTCGGCGACGGCCGGGAGCGAGGCCAGCGCCTCGGCGGCGAGGTCGCGGCAGTAGGCCAGGGTGCCCTCGACCATGTGGCTGCGCCGCAGGCGGGCGAGCAGGATCGTGATCTCGTCCTCGCTCAGCCGCCTGCCGAGGAAGGAGCGCAGGTCCCCGCAGTCGTCGCGCAGCGCCAGCAGCAGCGGGAGGGTGTAGACGCCCTGCCGGAGATCGTTGCCGACCGGCTTGCCGAGCCGGTCGGCGGTGGAGGCCAGGTCCAGCAGGTCGTCGAGGACCTGGAAGAGCACGCCGAACCGTTCACCGTACTCGGCCATGCTCCGCCCGTCCGGGTGCGCGACCAGGCAGCTCGCCCGGAACAGGGACGCGGTCTTCCCGGTGATCGACCGCAGCGCGTCCTCCGGGGTGCGGCCGGGGTCGAACAGCTCGGCGGCCTCCTGGAACTGCCCCTCGGCGAGCTCGACGACCACGGCGGCGAGCGTCGCGGCGACCGGCTTGGAGACCAGGGCGAGCGCGGCGAGCCCGGCCCTGGCCAGCATGAAGTCCCCGACCACCAGCGCCCTGGCGTCACCGAGCTCGGCGTTCAGGGTCCGCACTCCCCTGCGCTCGACGGCCTTGTCCATGAGGTCGTCGTGGACCAGCGAGCCGGCGTGGATGAGCTCCACACACGCCGCCGCGGTGACCACCCGGTCGCTGACGGACCCGCCCAGCGCGAGCGCGGTCGCCAGCGTCAGCGCGGGCCGCAGCCGCTTCCCGCCGGCACCGGTGATGCGCCCGGCCGCGCTGTTGATCAGAGGCAGCCGGGAGGAGGTGCTCAGTCTGTGGATACGGCGCTCCACCCGCAGCAGCCCGGCCGAGACGGCCGGGCTGCCGAGGATCTCCTCGGGACGCGTGACATGGGTGAGCACGGCGATTCCTCCTCAGGTCACCTGATTACGCCCTCCACGCTGCCCGATCACCGCTGAGGCGACGCTGAGCGTCGCTGAGATCCCTCTCAGCCCGCCATGCGACGCTCAGCCCGCCATGATGCGACGCGGGGCGGGCCCGTGGTGTGGCTGCGCGGGGTGGCCCGTAGCTGCGCGGGGCGGGGTGGCCCGTGCCTGCGCGGGGCAGGGTGGTCCGTGGCTGCGCGGGGCAGGGCGGCGAGGGCGGGGGCGGCGCGTCAGAGCGTCGGCGGGAGGCCGAACGCCGGGAAGAGAGCGGCGCCGAAAGTGGTGATCTCCGCGACGAGGCCGTCCTCGACGCGGATCACGTCGATCTTGAAGGCCCGGAACTCGGAGTCGCCCGGCGCCCGGAGGTAGCTGGCGGCGGCCGGCTGGCGGTTGGCGCGGGTGGGCAGCAGCCGCCACTCGCCGGGGTCGGTCAGCGCCGCCTGGAGGGCGGGGGCGATCACCTCCAACCCCTCGAAGCACATCGGCGCGGGGGGCATCGTGATCCGCACGTCGTCACGTAACAGCGCGATCGCGGCGGCGGCGTCGGCCCGTTCGTGGGCCTCGATGAAACTCCTCAGCAGCGCCCGCTCCGCCTCGCTCGGATCCGGGGCGGACCACTCGTCCCGGCGGGCCGGCAGCCGCTCCTGGATCGTGGCGCGGGCGCGCTGCAGCGCGCTGTTGACCGCGGCCACCGTGGTGTCGAGGATCTCCGCGGTCTCACCGGCCGACCGGCCGAGCACGTCGCGCAGGATCAGGACCGCCCGCTGGCGGGGCGGGAGGAGCTGGATGGTCGCGAGGTAGGCGAGCTCGATCGTCTCCTTGGCGACGACGACGGAGTCCGGCTCGCTGTCCCTCGGCGCGATCTCGTCCAGCAGCCGGTCCGGGTAGGGCTGAAGCCAGGGGATCTCCGCGAAGGACGACAGCGACGACAGCTGACGCGAGCTGCGCCGGATCGCGTCGAGGCAGGCGTTGGTCGCGATGCGGTACAGCCAGGCCCGGAACAGGGGGCCGCCCTCGAAACTCGCACGCTTGCGCCAGGCCCGCAGGAAGGTCTCCTGCACCAGGTCCTCGGCCTCCTCGAACGAGCCGAGCATCCGGTAGCAGTGCACGTGCAGCTCCCGCCGGTGGCGCTCCACCAGGGCCGCGAAGGCCGATCCGTCGCCCGCCGCCGCGGCCGCGACGGCCGTGTCCTGCTCGGTGGCGCCGGGGGTGGTGTCGATGTCGGGCACGGAACGGCTCTCTCGTCCGGGAGCGTGGTGACGGTTCATGGACCGTACAACGTGCGGTGGCCGGGAACTCATCGGTCAGGGCATCGGCGGGGCATCGGCTGGGCAAAATCCCCACGGGCATCGCCCCTCGCCCCCTCGGGCGAGCGGACCGGCTCCCCGGGCCCCAGGAGACGGTGAGACGACCCCGGACCGGCTCGCCAGGCCCCGGCGACCGCCTCACCCGGCTCCCCGGACCCCGGCGGCCGCCGCACCGTCCTGGACCGGCTAGCCGGCGACCAGACCGCAGGTCACGTTGGTGATCGTGCTGGTCACGGCACTGGCCCGATCCGAGGCCAGGAACGCCGCCACGTCGGCGACCTGGGCCAGCCGGGGCGCTCGGCGGAGCATGGTCATCCCGGCGAGCATCTGCTCGAACGCCGCCGGGTCGAAGTCGGCCATCCCGTCGTTGACCTCGACGACCTTCTCCCGCGACATGGTCTCCACGACCCCGGCCGTGTGCAGGCCGACGACGCGGACCCCGTGCGGCCCGACCTCGGCCGCCAGATAGCGGAGGAACGTCTCGACCGCCGCGTCAGCCGGTCCGGTACCGCCCATCATCGGGGTGGTGGCCTTGGAGGACCCGCTGGTCAACGAGAGGATGACGCCCGACCCCTGCTTGATCATCTGGCGCGCGGCCGCCTGTGCGGTGAGGAAGGTCGACGTCAGACCCGTCGTGACGGGACGGGTCAGGTCCGCGACGGTCATGTCGACCAGCGGGATCCCCTGCACGTCCCCGCGTGAGATGAGGTTGAAGGACACGTCGACACCACCCGCCTGGGCGGTCACGGCCCGGACGTGCTCCTCGACGGCCCGCCCGTCGAGGGCGTCGAGCTCGGCCACCTCGGCGGACCCGCCGTCGGCCGCGATGTCCTCGGCGACCGCCTCTAGTGTCTTCAGGGTCCGCCCGGTGAGGAAGACCCGGGCCCCCTCCCGGGCGAAGGTCCGGGCGACGCCGCCGCCGATCCCCCCGCCGGCCCCGTAGATGATCACGTTCTTGTCCTGGAGTAGCAGTGTCATGTGAGCTGTAACGACGCCCGCCGCTCGGGCTCATCGGTGCCGCCGAAGATTTTTCCGGCCCGCCCTGGCCAGGCTTCAAAAATCACCCACCGCAGAAGGGTTGCCTGGCCCTTTGCCGGTGAGGATTCAATTTCCTGAGCCCGGCTGCTGGCTTGTCACAGCAAGGGGAGAACGAGGTACGGCCAGCATCCGAGTGCATGTAAAAATCTGAGATCGGTCAAGCGCGAGCCGAATAAGGTCTGGTCCCCCGCCGAAGTCGCTCCTAGCGGACGCGCCATTGCCGACGAGCAGCTGTGGCGCGTTCCGGCTTCCTCCTCCCGAATGTGTCCCCAGACATCCGAGCATGTTGTGATGTCAAGCGACGGCTGTGAGACGAGGTGGAAACGGGCCGCGTCCGGACGCTGACCGGACAGTGCATCGATTCTGTCCGGTCAGCCCCTTACTTTGCCCCTGGCCGTAGCTTCGGGAGTCCTGAGCCGTGACGAACAGGCCGCCACGACAGCGCCCGTGCAATGAGTCGCGATCCGTGAAGCTACTGGCGGGTCACTCGTTCCCGGTGTCCGGGGCCAGGACCTTCGAGCCGTACTGAGCTCGGCGATAACTACATGAGACCCGGCACGAGGCGTCGGCGCCGGGCTCTCGTAGACTCCGCGGTCATGACAGAACGATGGCCCTTCATCCACCACGTGACCTTCATCGCCGCGGACCTCGAGGCGAGCACGCGCTTCTTCACCGCCGCGCTGAAGCCCCTCGGTGTCGTCGGACAGGCGGCTGACGGCGGAGCGGAGTTCTGGGAGGAGGAGTTGGACACCCCGTCCTTCGGTCTGTATCCCGCGGGCGATGCCACGGTGACCCGGGGCGCGCACATCGCATTCACCGCCCGCGACCGAGCCGCGGTCGACGCCTTCCACGCGGCCGCGCTGGCTGCTGGCGGCAAGTCCCGGCACGAACCCCGGCATTGGCCCGAGTATGGCGCCTACTGCGCGTTCGTGGATGACCCGGACGGCAACAACATCGAGGCGGTGTACAAGGAGCAGGCGTAGGGCCAGCACCTGGCGGTGAGCTCGGCAGGTCGAAGATGTTCCGAGACGTCCAGCAGGGCAGCACGGTCGCCTTCGTCGTGGACGACCTCGCAACGGTTGCCCCTGGATACCCAGGGGCAACGAGATCCGTGGCACCGCGGTCGCGCTGACCGATCAAGACCGCCCCTACGCGGAGGCTGACCCCGCTGCACGTGGGGTGCCACCGGAATACGGCGGAAACAGGCCGCGCCGGGACACTGACCGGACAGAACCTTGGTTCTGTCCGGTCACCGGAACCACATCGCCCCAGGTCACGGCCCTGACTCCGATCGCCCCGCCAATCCGGTCCCCGATGCCGACCCGGGATGGGTCGCCGAAATCCGGCCCTGGCGAGCGGTACGGAAACCCGCGCTGAGCTGGATCAAACCGCCTACTTTGCGGCTCGCCGCAGCTTCGGGAGTCCTGGGCCGATACAGCGGCGAAGCGCTGTCTGCGGTCTGATCCACGAGTATCGCAGAGCAGCTTGACGAGGCGCGAAACCGCAGGCCAGCGCTATGAGCGAGATTTGGCACCGGACAAGGCGCTCGCCCGATACCAACGCAGGAAGGCGTCCTGGACGACGCCCTCGGTCTCCTCAGCCGAACCCAGCATCCGATAGGCCAGCCCGAACAGCTTCGAACGGTGTCGCTCGAACTCCTCAACCGCATCACCTGTCACGCCCACCACCCTCTCCCTCTCAGCCCGCCTTGCGAGCCCGGTCGCCTGGATGCCGTGACCGGCGCCCTCGGCGTCAAGCCCGTGCGCGGCACGCCAAACTCAGCCGCGCCTACGTGGCCGCCCGGCACCTGAAGTCACAACCAGCCGTCCTCACACACGCTCCCGATATTTGGTGAACTCAACCATTAATGATGGGGGTATCCGCGGGCAACGGGCCGGTCTCGGGGTTGAAGAGCGTCTTGGACAGGCGCTCGACGCCGTAACAGACGGCGCCGACCGCCACGCACTCGTCGCCGAGCACCGAGGCCCGCAGCTCCGGAGTGCGCAGGCACATCGTCTCCAGTTCGTCCCTCAGCGGCTCCAGGAGCACGTCGGCCGACCGGGAGAAGCCCCCGCCGAGCACCACCAGGTCGGGATCGACGGTGAGGGCCATCGCGGAGGTGGCCAGCGCGAGCACCTTGACGTACCGCAGGACGGCGCCGCGCGCGCCGGCGTCGCCGCGCCTGGCGGCCTCGAACACCGCCACCGCGACCGCGTCGGGCGGCGTGCCGGGTTCCACGGTGGGGACGGCCTGCAGCAGCTCGCCCACGTGACCCAGGTTGAACAGCGGGTGCACGCCGATCTCGCCCGCCGCGCCCCCACCGCCGCGCAGGGGGACTCCGTCGAGTACGACGGCGGCCCCGGCCCGCCGGCCGATGTGCAGGAAGATCAGGTTCCGGGTGTCGCGGGCGATGCCCCTGCGGCACTCGGCGAGCGCGGCGAGCCTGCTGTCGTTCTCCACGAGGACCGCGCAGCGGAGCCGTGCGCCCAGGTGATCGGCGAGCGGCACGCTCGACCAATCCTGGATGGCCCGTGACAGGACGACGCGTCCTTGCAGGTCGACGTAGCCCGTGCTACCCGCGACCGCGATCCAGACGTCGGAGGCGGAGGTGCCGGAGCCGGTCAGGCAGGCGTCGACGGCCCTGTCGACGGCGGCCAGCCGCTCGGCGCGCGGCTGCTCGGGGGTGACCGGCTCGCGCGTGGTGTGCAGGACGTTGCCGTCGAGGTCGGCCACGACCGCGAGCACCTTGTGCGCTCCTATGTCGAGCCCCAGCACTCGGCCCGCTTCCCCGCGGAACCGGTAGCGGCGCGCGGGCCTGCCCTTCTCGCCGCCGCTCGGGTCCAGCTGGGCCACCCAGCCCAGCTTCATCAGGTCACTGACCACCACCTTGATGGTGGCTCTGGCCAGGTCGGCGCGCTCGGCGAGCTTGGTCAGCGTCATCGGGCCGTCGGCGCGCAGGACGGCGAGCGCGGAGAGCGCGTTGAGTCGCCGGAGCCGCTGAAGGTCGCCGCCAGTCACGGAGTGCGTCACGGATAACCCTTCTTGACGAATCTTAATGGTGGACTTCATCATAAATCTTCATCGGGGCGGTACTCCACCGCAACGCAAGCCCGCCCAGCCCGTACGGCGACACGACCGCCGAACCCCGCCCCCCGACCCCTCAGGGACCTGACTTGCTGCTGCCACGACCCGTTCACCTCACCCGAGACGGCACGGAGCCCTTCACCCTCACCACGGACACAGTGATCGCCGCGCCCCCCGAGCTCGCGCGGGTGGAAGGCTGGCTGCGTGGCGTGCTGTTCCCCGTGACCGGCCTGCCGCTGCCGCCCGGAGAGGCGCGGCCCGGGGCGATCGAGTTCACCCTGGCGGCCGGGCTCGGCCATGAAGCGTACCGCCTGACCGTGCGCCCCGGCGGGGTACGCGTCGAAGCGGGGGACGTGGCGGGGGCGTTCTACGGCGCGCAGACCCTGCGCCAGCTCCTGCCGCCCGCGGCCTTCCGCAGCGGCGCGGTCGGCGAGCGGGACTGGCTCGTCGCCCCGGTCACCGTCGAGGACCGGCCGAGATTCCGGTGGCGCGGCTGCCTCATCGACGTGGCCAGGCACTTCCTGCCCAAGCCCGACCTGCTGCGGTACATCGACCTGCTGGCCGCGCACAAGCTCAACGTGCTGCACCTGCACCTGACCGACGATCAGGGCTGGCGGTTCGAGGTGAAAGGGTACCCGAAGCTGACCGAGGTCGGCGCCTGGCGGAGGGAGAGCCCGCTGGGGTCCCGCCGGCACGGCCTGTTCGACGGCCGCCCGCACGGCGGCTTCTACACCCAGGACGACCTGCGCGAGATCGTGTCGTACGCGGCGGACCGGTTCGTCACCGTGGTGCCCGAGATCGAGCTGCCCGGGCACTCCCAGGCCGCCATCGCCGCCTATCCGGAGCTGGGCAACCTCGACGACCCGCTGGAGGTCGCCACCCAGTGGGGCGTCTCCCCGAACGTGCTCAACGTCGAGGACGCCACGCTCGCCTTCTACCGGGACGTGCTCGACCAGGTCATGGAGATCTTCCCCGGCGAGTACGTCTGCGTGGGCGGCGACGAGTGCCCCAAGACGCAGTGGCGGGAGAGCCCGTCGGCCCAGCGGCGCATCCGCGAGCTCGGCCTGCGCGACGAGGACGAGCTGCAGAGCTGGTTCATCCGCCAGTTCTCCGACCATCTGACCGCGCGCGGGCGACGCCTGCTGGGCTGGGACGAGATCATCGAGGGCGGCCTGCCACCGGGTGCGACCGTGGCGTCCTGGCGCGGCACGTACGGCGCGGTCGTGGCGGCCAGGGCCGGACACGACGTGATCACGTGCCCGTTCACCCAGCTCTACCTCGACTTCCGGCAGTCGGACCGGCCCGACGAGCCAGTCCCGATCGGCAGCGTGATCTCGCTGCGCGACGTCCACGCCTTCGAACCGGTGCCGCCGGAGCTCACGGAGGCCGAGGCCGTCCGCGTGCTCGGCGCCCAGGCGAACCTCTGGACCGAGCACATCGACTCGCCTCGCGCGCTCGACTACATGGCCTTCCCCCGCCTGTCGGCCTTCGCCGAGGTCGTGTGGAGCCCCGCAGGCGGCGACTTCGACGACTTCCGGGCGCGGCTGCACCACCACGAGCGCCGGCTCGCCGCGCTGGGCGTGGAGTACCGCAAGGAGGCCGGCCCCGAGCCGTGGCAGACGCGGCCGGACGTCAAGGGCTGGCCGCGCGAGCGGGCGGAGACCGAGGCCGAGGTGGCGGCCTGGACCCGCGGCATCCGACGAAACCTCAGTGGAGAGAGGCACGCATGACCAGACGCCTGTCCGTCATCCTCATCGGCCTATCCTGCCTGCTCGGCGTGATCACCCCGGCCCGTGCGGCGACTCCCGAGCTGTCGGCGTACTTCAGCAGGCCGAGCGTCGACGGCACGCTCGACGGCTCCCTGCTGACGCGGTTGCTGGGCCTGATCGACCTGGCCGCGCCGGGTTCCACCCTGCGCGTGGCGACGTACGTGCTGGAGATCAGGACCGTCAAGGACGAGCTCGTGGCGGCGCACGATCGCGGCGTCGACGTACGGGTGGTGTCCGAGGGGTCCGGTCACGACCCGCTGCTCGACGAGCTGGCCGCCGCCGGCGTGCCGGTCACGCTCTGCACCATGGGCTGCAACGGCCCGGACACCGACATCAACCACCACAAGTTCTTCGTGTTCAGCCGCCTCACGGACGGCAGGACCGACGTGGTCGCGCAGAGCTCGCAGAACCTCAGCGCCGACAACGGCCTCCACCAGAACATGCTGATCAGCTCGGGCGACGGCGGCCTGGCCGAGGGCTACCGGCAGGTGTTCGACACGCTGGTCTCCCGGGTGCGGACGACCTGGAAGGCGCCCTTCACCTCCTCCAGCGGCAAGGTCACGGTCTGGATGGAGCCCCGCGACACCACCTACGACCAGGCTACCTACGACAGCGCCGACCTGGTCGCGGCCATGATCAAGGACGTGGGCTGCCCCGGCACGATCCGCGTGGCGCAGTCGCAGTTCGCCACGGACAGGCCGCTCGTCATCGACGCGCTCAAGGCGAAGAAGCAGCAGGGGTGCGTCGTCCAGGTGCTCGTCGCCGAAGGCAACCAGACGGTCTCGACCGCCCAGGAGCTCGCCAAGGGCGGCATCGTGGTGCACACCTTCAGGCCCGGCGGCTGCCACTACCCGGCCGGGGACACCTGCGCGCCCGACAACCTCCACTCGAAGATCCTCCTGGTGGACGGGCCGTCGGCCGCGGCGGGCGGCGCGACGCGGCGCTACGTCTACACCGGCTCCCACAACCTCAACGCCGGCTCCCTGACCGCCTCGGACGACTCCTTCATCCGGATCGACGACGCGGGGATCTACGCGGCGTACGACGCGGACTTCGCCTCGATGCTGGACGAGATGATCAAGCTCGTCCCCGCCGCCTATCCGGACGCCGCACTCCAGATGGCCGCCAACGGCCCCGACGACCAGCGGGCGCCGAGGGCGGCCGCCATGCGCGTCGGCTACACGGCCGTGGCCTGGGAGGACGACCGCGATCGTGCCTCGGTGGACGGCACCGAGGTCTACGCGCGCATCTACCACGACGGGCAGCCGGTGACCGGCCCCGTGAAGGTCTCGATGGGCGGGGCCGGGTGCGCGACCGGCTGGAACCACGTGCAGCCGTCGGCCGGCGTCGACGACACGGGCAACGCCTACGTCGCCTGGGCCGAGGACGGCGACTGCCGGGGCGAGCACAACATCGCGGTGCGCAGGCTCTCGCCGTCGGGCACGCTGAGCTCGACGATCTGGGCGAACGCCCCGCAGTGGAGCGGCGACCAGACCCGGCCGAGGATCGCGGTCCGGGGCGACGGCGGGTTCACGGTGGTCTGGGAGGACGCGCCGACCAAGACCGTCCGCGCGGCCGGCTACGCCACGCTGACCTCGCGTGCCTTCGCGCCGGTCCAGGTGGGCGCGGGGGGCCGGCCGGACGTGGCCGTCGACGGCGCCGGCACCGCGACCGTGGTCTGGCAGCAGGCGCCCGACGTGTACGGCAAGCGCGTCTCGGCGACCGGCGCGACCGTCGCCGCCGCCACGAAGATCAACACCAACGCGGCCACCGAGCACCTGGCCCCCGCGGTGGCGACGACGGCGGGCGGCGACAGCGTCGTCGCCTGGAGCGACAACGTGGCGGTCACCGGAGGTGACGTGAAGACCGTCTGGCGGGTGCGGACGCGGGGTCTGACGCCCTCCCTGGGATCGAGGTTCGCGGAGAACCCCGTCGCGTTCGGGAAGTACGCACCGAACACGGTCTCCGACGGCGGCAAGGAGTACCCGCCGCTGTGCGGGAGGGTGTCGTCGGTGGACAGGTGCGCGGTCCAGGGATCGCCGTCCGTCGCCGTCGACGACAGCGGACGGTTCGTCGTCGGCTGGACCGAGTCCGACATCTGGAACGCCGGCCGTTCCTTCGAGGTGTACGCCCGCGGCTTCAACGCCGACGGGACGACGGCCGGCCGGTTCCCCTGCGAGCGCATGAACCCGAACACGGCCGGCAGCCAGTCGGCCACCGCCGTCGCCGCCGACGCCACCGGCTTCCACCTCTTCTACGCCGAGGACTTCGACGTCAACGGATACAGCGATGTCGTGGCGCGGACCGGCTTCACCAACACCGAATTCTGAGCGGAGCGCCGCCCTCCGCGCCGATCCCTCGCGATCGAGACCCTGACCACCACCCCCGACGCTTCCAGAGAAGGAACCCCCCGTGCGTCTGCGTATGGCATTGGTCGCCGCCCTGGCCGTGACCCTGGCCGGTTGTGGCTCCGGCACCGACACCACCACCAAGTCCGAAAAAATCACGATCAGCTATGCGATTTGGGAGAAGAACGACCAAGCCAGCACCCAGAAAATCATCGACGCCTTCCAGAAGCAGCACCCCGACGTCACGGTCAAGCTGGAGATCACCCCCTGGGACCAGTACTGGACCAAGCTCCAGACCGCCGCCGCCGGCGGCGCGGCCCCCGACGTCTTCTGGATGAACAGCCTCAACGTCCGCCTGTACGCCAAGGGCGGCGTGCTCGCCCCCATCCAGAACGCCGACGTCAGCGCCTTCCCACAGGCGATCGTGGACGGCTACCGCTACGACGGCAAGCTGTACGGCATGCCGCGCGACGTCGGCCTCCCCGTGCTCTGGTACGACAAGGAGCTCTTCGACAAGGCCGGCGTCAAGTACCCGACCGCCGACTGGACCTGGGACGACCTCAGGGCCGCCGCCAAGAAGCTGACCGACCCGGCCAAGAAGCAGTACGGCCTGCTGGCCCCCATGTGGGACCAGGGCGGCTTCTACCCCACGATGATCCAGGCCGGCGGCCACGTCATCTCCGCCGACGGCAAGAAGTCGGGCTTCGACGAGCCCGGCTCCATCCAGGGCCTGGAGTTCTGGACCGACATGATCAACAAGGACAAGGTCGCCCCGCCCGCCCAGGCGACCACCGACACCGATCCCGTACAGCTGTTCATGACCGGCAAGTACGCCATGTACTACGGCGGCTCCTGGCTCGCCACCGCGTTCAAGGCCAACCCCGAGCGCGGCGACAAGGTCGACGTGGCGCCCCTGCCCAAGGGGCCGACGCAGGAGGCCGTCATCCTGCTCGGCCTGGCCAACGCCGTCTCGGCCAAGAGCGAGCACCCGGTCGAGAGCGCGCAGTTCGCCACGTTCCTCTCCTCCGAGGAGGCCGAGAAGATCCTCAGCGACACCGGCGGCGCCTCGGTCTCCTCGCGGGCGGGCACCCAGGACAGCTGGTTCAACGCCTTCCCGAACTACCACCTGAAGGAGGCGTTCGACGCCTCGATCCCGCACGGCGTGCCGTACCCCGTCTCCCTGAACACCGCCAAGTGGCAGGACGTGCAGAACAAGCTCCTCGCCGAGGCATGGGCAGGCAGGCGGCCGACCGCGGACGCCGCCAGGGAGATCGCCGCGCAGATGAACGAGATCCTGGCCAAGGAGTAGCGGATGCTGCTGACCGAGGAACGGGCCGCCGCCAAGGCGGCGGGCTTGTGGTCCGCGAAGGCGGGGTTGTCACGCTCGGGATGGATGAAGTCTCCGTAGTGCGGG
>NZ_JBSFPS010000077.1:0-35978 GCF_053588315.1 Streptosporangium sp. NPDC003464
GCCCCGAACCGGGCCGCACCGCCGGGCCGGCGCCCCGAACCGGGCCGCGGGCCCGCCCTGGGCGGCGCTGTGGGCCCGTCTGGCGGCGGGATGACACCGGTGGACCCCTTGATGTGACGAGAGCCCTCCCCGATGTCTCAGGGAGGGCTCCGGCGTCTCCACGGGGGCTCCGGCGTCCGCGCGGGAGGGGCCCCGCCGGCGCTACGGGATGATGGGGACGGTCAGCTCACCGGGGTCGCCGTCGTTCGGGACGCCGCCGTTGGCGTCGTCGATGATGACGTTGCCGTCGTCCTGGGGCGGCCCGTCGCCGTCCACGTTGCCGGGCTTCCTGACGGGCGGCGGCGCGCAGGCGCCGGAGCAGCCCCCGAAGCGACCCGTGTTCACCGGGGTGAAGGAGCTCGGATCGACGCCCTTCAGGGCGCCCAGCATGGAGCTCTTCCAGATCCGGCCGGAGATCGAGGCGCCGTACACGTAGCTGTAGTAGCGCCCGCCGATGGTCACACCGACCAGGTCGTGCTTGAAGGCGCCGCGCGGGTCGCCGAGGCTGACCGCGGAGGCGAGGTCGGGGGTGAAGCCGGCGAACCAGGCGGCGGTGTAGCCGTCGGTGGTGCCGGTCTTGCCCGCCGCCGGCCGGCCGATCCCGCCGACCTCGGTCATCGTGCCCTTGGTGAACACCCCGGACATGATGTGGGTGGCCGCGTCGGCGACCTCCTCGTCCAGGACCTGGCTGCACTTCGGCTTGTACGGCGTGATCTTGCCGTCGCGGTCGCGGATCTCGGTGATGGCCATGGGCTTGCAGTAGGTGCCGCGGGCGGCGATCGTCGCGTAGGCGGCCGACACGGTCACCGGGTCCATCTCGTTGACGCCGAGCGTGAACGTCTGGACCTCACGGAGCTTGCCCCCGTCGGCCCGCTTGATGCCCAGCTTCTTGGCCATCTTGACCACGTCGCAGAGGCCGACCTGCTCCTCCAGCTTCAGGAAGAAGGTGTTCACCGAGCCGAGCGTGCCGGTCGTCAGGGTCTTGAAGCCGCCGCCGCCCTCGCTGGAGTTGTGGACGTCGTGCTTGGGGTCGCCGACCCGGTTGCCCTCGCAGTCGCGGAAGGCGCCGTAGCTGGGGGCGTAGTAGACCGACCCGGTGCTGTTGCCGTCGTTGAGCTTCATCCCCTTGTCCAGCGCGGTCAGCAGGGTGAAGGGCTTGAAGGTGGAGCCGGCCTGGAAGCCCGCGCCGCCGCCGTGCAGGCCGTCGGCGGCGAAGTTGATGCTGGTCTCGTTCTTCTTCTTGTCCCTGCCGAACTTCCGGCTGGTGGCCATCGCCTTGATGGCGCCGGTGCCGGGGACGACCATCGCCTGCGCCGCGACGGGCTTGTCGCTGGTCTTGACGTATTCGCGCAGGGCCTTCTCGGAGGCCTTCTGCGTCTTCGGGTCGAGCGTCGTCTTGATCGTCAGGCCGCCGCGCTGGAGCCGCTTCTCGCGCTGCGCGGGGGTCTTGCCGAACTCGGGGTTGTTGCGGATCTCCTCGCGGACGTAGACGCAGAAGTAGGGGTACGGGCTCGTCTCGCAGCCGCCGGGGGCGGAGATGTCCTTGTATCCGAGCTTCTTGGCCTTGGCCTCCGCGGCCTCCTGCGTTGTGATCTTGCCGAGCTCGGCCATCCGGTCCAGGACGATGTTGCGCCGCTGCAGCAGCAGCCGCTGCTTGGCCTTGCCCCCGTTGGGGTCGGTCCCGTTCGGGTCCTGCACGGCCCCGGCGAGGGTGGCCGCCTCCCACAGGTTCAGCTTGGCGGCCGGCTTGCCGAAGAACCGCTTGGACGCGGCCTGGATGCCGTAGCCGCTCGCGCCGAAGTAGGAGATGTTGAGATAGCGCTCGAGGATCTCGGCCTTGGTGTATTTCTCCTCGATGGCCATCGCGTAGCGCAGCTCGTTCAGCTTGCGGGAGAAGGTCGGCGCGATCGCGGCCTCTCTCTCCTCCTCGGTCTCCGCGCTGTTGAACAGCACCTGCTTGACGTACTGCTGGGTGATGGAGGAGCCGCCCTGGATGCCTCCGCTGCCCGTGGCGTTCTTCACCGCCGCGCGGAAGGTGCCCTCGATGTCGATCGGGCCGTGCTCGTAGAACCGGAAGTCCTCGATCGAGACGATCGCGGTCTTCATGATGTCGGCGACCTGGTCGAGCGTCACCGACTCGCGGTTCTCGTAGTAGAACTGCGCGAACTGCTTGCCGTCCGCGTCCAGCAGGGTCGTCTTCTCCGGGAGAGGGGGCTCCTTGAGCTCCTCGGGGAGCAGGTGCAGCTCCTCCGTGGTGGAATTCACGGTCAACCCCGCGCCACCCACCGCCGGAAGCGCGATGGCAGCGACCAATACGCCCGCGGCGACAGCCGCGGCGAGCAGCCGCGCGACGTTGCCGACCGCCGATTTCTGATCTTTGCCTTGAGCCTGCACGAGTCCAAGGGTACGTCGGACGGATGGCCCAAACGGTAACGGAACACTATTTCGGCTCGCGTCGAGTACGTACCGGGTCAGGTGACTAGTCATTCCCGGCCACATGGCCGCTGATGACCATGCGAGAAATTGGTCCCGCCGGGGTCTGTCGGCCCGAACGTCTGGTTGCGTACGTTCTCCTTCTGCGGCAATTGAATACGGAGGCTCGACGACCGCGCCCGTCGGCCCCAAGTCACGACTGACCACCTAAGGGGAGTGGGGTCGAATGTGGATCACGGATTGGACCTCCCGTGCTGCCTGTAAGGGTGCGGATCCTGACGCGCTGTTCGTTCAGGGCGCTGCCCAGAACCGAGCGAAGCTGATCTGCCGAGGATGCCCGGTCCGGACCGAGTGCCTCGCCGACGCGCTGGACAACCGCATCGAGTTCGGGGTGTGGGGCGGGATGACCGAGCGCGAACGCCGGGCGCTGCTGCGCCGGCGGCCGGACGTCGACTCCTGGCGGGACCTCCTGGAGGTCGCCAAGGAGGAGTACGAACGGACGAATGAGCTGATCGCCGGCTGAGCCCGCCGATCCCGTACGGCTGGCGCCCGGCGCCAGCCGTACCTTTCTCATGTCCGGAGTCCCTGAGACCCTCATGCCCGGAGTCCCTGGGACGTGCCCTGGGTTTCGGGGGCCGCTCCGGCCGGAGGAGGCGTGCTCCGCCGCGAGGCTTCGGGGCGGGGTGCTCCGGAGCCTCGCGGGCGTGCCGCCCGGTCACGGCCCCCGCCGTCCGGCGCTCTGCTGGACTCAGGCGCTCTGCTGGACGCCCTCCAGGTCCTGCTGGGCGGCCAGGAGCTCGCCGACCCGGCGCAGCCCCTCCAGGTCGTGCACGTCCTCCGACATGGCGGGGACCTGGGCCACGGGCACCGTGGGATGGGCGGAGAAGAAGTGCTCCTGCTCGCGGTGCTCGCGGGCGGCCAGCTGCATCCGGCCGGCGTGCAGCCGGAGCACGGCGGCGGTCAGCTCGTGCTCGCCCCGCGCCTCCAGGTCCTCGGCGGCGGCGGTGCTGCGCGCCGCCGACAGCACGGCGGCCGGCGCGCGGTGCACCCGGTTGACCACGAGCCCGGCCAGGGGCATGCGCTCCTCGGCCAGCCGCTCCACGAAGTACGACGCCTCGCGCATCGCGTCGCGCTCGGGCGCGGCCACGACGACGAACGCGGTCCCGGGTGCCTGCAGGAGCCGGTAGGTCTGCTCCGCGCGGACCCTGAACCCGCCGAAGACGGCGTCGAGCGCGGAGACGAACGTCTGCAGGTCCTTGAGCACCTGCGCGCCCAGCAGCTTGGTCATGGCCCCGGCGACGAGGCCGAACCCGGCGTTGAGCAGTTTGAACGCGCTGCGGCCGCCCGCCTTGGCGGGGGCCATCAGCAGCCGGATCAGCCGGCCGTCGAGGAAGCGGCCCAGGCGTTCCGGCGCGTCGAGGAAGTCGAGCGCGGAGCGGGAGGGCGGGGTGTCCACGATGATCAGATCCCAGTCGCCCGACCGGCGGAGCTGGCCGAGCTTCTCCATGGCCATGTATTCCTGCGTGCCGGAGAAGCTGGACGACAGGGACTGGTAGAAGGGGTTCGTCAGGATCTGGCGGGCCCGCTCGGGGTCCGCGTGGGCCTCGATGATCTCATCGAAGGTCCGCTTCATGTCGAGCATCATGGCGTGCAGCCGGCCCTCGCCCCGCACGCCCGCGACGGGCTTGGGGGTGTTGTCGAGCTCGGTCAGGCCCATCGACTGCGCCAGCCGCCGGGCGGGGTCCACGGTGAGTACCACGGCCGACCGGCCGCGCTCGGCCGCGCGCAGCCCCAGCGCGGCCGCGGTGGTGGTCTTGCCGACGCCGCCGGAGCCGCAGCAGACGACGATCCGGGTGCCCGGGTCGTCGATGATGGCGTCGAGGTCGAGGACGGGGACGGCCCGCTGCCTGCCGGACCGCTCGCTGCGCTCGCTCATGCTGCTCCCTGCGTGTGGATCGATTCGGCCAGCTCGTACAGCCCGGCCAGGTCCACCCCGTCGGCCAGCAGCGGCAGCTCGTAACGGGGACGGCCGGCCTTGGCCAGCGACAACCTCTCGCGCCGCTCCAGTCCTGTGCGGCGGGCGTGTTCGGCGATCTCCTCGGCGAGGGCCTCGGCCACGACGGCGGCGTCGGAGCTGCCGTCCGCCAGCCCGGACGCCTTGAGGCCGAGCGCCAGCTCGGCCGGGTCGAAGCGGCCCTTGCCGACGTCGTCCAGGACGGACTTGGGCAGCAGGGACTCCCTGACCATGTTCGTGAAGATCCCGCCGGGCGGGAGCCCGGCCGCGTGGAGCTCGGCGAGGCCGTCCAGGGTCTCCTGGACCGGCATCTCCTCCAGGAGCGTGACGAAGTGCACCGCGGTCTCGGGGGAGGCGACGACGCCGTTCACCAGGTCGGCGTGGTTCTTGATCGGCCCCATCCTGGCCAGCCCGGCCACCTCGTTGGTGACGTTGAGGAAGCGGGTGATCCGGCCGGTCGGCGGCGCGTCGAGCACCACCGCGTCGTAGATCCGCCGGCCGTCCTTGTCCTTGCGGCGGACGGCCTCGCTCGTCTTGCCGGTGACCAGGACGTCGCGGAAGCCGGGGGCGATGGTCGTGGCGAAGTCGACGACGCCCATCTTGGTCAGGGCCTTGCCCGCCCGGCGCATGCCGTAGAACATCTCGAGGTAGTCGAGCATGGCCTCTTCGGGGTCGATGGCCAGCGCGTAGACGTCCCCCCCACGGGGGGCGACGGCGATCTTCCGCTCCTCGTACGGCAGTGGCGGCAGGTCGAAGACCTGCGCGATCCCCTGCCGCCCCTCGACCTCCACCAGCAGGACCTTGCGGCCGTCCGCGGCGAGGGCGAGGGCGAGGGCGGCGGCGACCGTGGTCTTGCCGGTGCCGCCCTTACCGGTGACGACATGGAGGCGTACGCCGTCCCAATCGGTGTCGCGAGCTCTCACGGTTCGAAGGCTACCCAACGACTACTTGACGATTCGTCGGAGCTGTCCACTGGCGGGGCTCCAGGTACGGATTGTGACAGTGATCCTGCCCACTCGGAGAACGGCGCCAGAGGCGGATCTCGGGGCCGCCTCGCTAATGTGTCCCACATGACGAAATGGGAGTACTCGACGGTGCCTCTGCTGGTCCACGCGACCAAGCAGATTCTCGATAACTGGGGCCAGGACGGCTGGGAGCTCGTCCAGGTCGTGCCCGGGCCGAACCCCGAGCAGCTGGTCGCCTACCTGAAGCGGCCCAAGCCGTGACGCCGCAGGAGAAGCTGGCCGAACTCGGCCTCACGCTGCCCGAAGTCGTCGCGCCGCTGGCGTCCTACGTCCCGGCGATCCGCTCGGGCGACCATGTCTACACCTCGGGCCAGCTCCCGATGGTGGACGGCAAGCTCGTGGCGACCGGCAAGGTCGGTGCCGAGGTGAGCGCCGAGGAGGCCCGCGAGCTCGCCCGGACCTGCGCGCTCAACGCCCTCGCGGCGGCCGCCTCGGTGGCCGGAGGGCTGTCGAACATCGTCCGGATCGTCAAGGTCGTCGGCTTCGTGGCCAGCGACCCCGCCTTCAGCGGCCAGCCTCAGGTGATCAACGGTGCCAGCGAGCTGCTCACCGAGGTCATGGGAGAGGCGGGCAAGCACGCCCGCAGCGCGGTCGGCGTGGCCGTCCTCCCGCTGGACGCGCCGGTCGAGGTCGAGATGATCGTCGAGGTCCGCTGACGGTCGAGAAGGCCGCCGGGGATCGGCCCCCGGGGTCTGCCGGCGGTCGAGGCGGCCGCCGGGGATCGACCGCCGGGGTCTGCCGGCGGTCGAGGCGGCCACCGGGATCACCGGCGGCTGGAACGGCCGCCGGGGTCCGCGGGCGGCCGGAGCGGTCGCCGGGGTCCGCCGGCGATTGTCCGGAGCGGGAGCGGTGCCACATGATGGACCTGAAACCGAGTGTTGTTCGGGTGGAGGGTCTGAATGGGTGGTATTCCGCTCCCAGGTGAGTTCGGTGAGCGTGCGCGCGACATCCTGGCCGGGCGGCTGGAGCCCGCCCCGGCCCGGGATGCCGCCACCGTGGTCATCCTCCGCGAGGGCGTCGAGGTCTACCTGCTGAGGCGGAAGGCGAGCATGGCCTTCGCAGCGGGCGCCTACGTCTTCCCGGGGGGCTCGGTGGACCCCCGCGACGCCGACCACGCGGTCGCCTGGGCGGGCCCCTCGCCCGCGGAGTGGGGAGCGGTCTTCCGGGCGGACGAGAAGACCGCGCGCGGCCTGGTCTGCGCCGCGGTGCGGGAGACGTTCGAGGAGTCGGGCGTGCTGCTCGCCGGGCCGTCCCCGCGGTCCGTCGTGGCCGACACCACCGGCGACGACTGGGAGGCCGACCGGCTCGCCCTGATCGACCGGAGCCTGTCGTTCGCCGACTTCCTCGACGGGCGCGGCCTGGTCCTCCGCTCCGACCTGCTCCGTCCCTGGGCGCACTGGATCACGCCCGAGGTCGAGCACCGGCGCTTCGACACCCGGTTCTTCGTCGCCGCCCTCCCGCCCGGCCAGCGCACCCGTGACGTCGGCGGCGAGGCCGACCAGGTCGTCTGGGTACGGCCCGCGGACGCGGTCGACCAGGCCAAGAACGGCCAGATCTTCCTGATGCCCCCGACCTACCGCACGCTCGGCGAGCTGAGCGACTACCCGACCGTGGCCGACGTGCTCGGGGCCGAGCGTGAGATCGTCACCCTCATGCCCGAGATCGCGGAGGTGGACGGGGAGATGCGCATCGTGCTCGACGACGACTACGGACTCGGTCCCGCATGAGCGGACTGCGGATCCCCCTCGACGGGCCCGACGGGTCCGGCACGGCCCACGCGCTCAGCCTGCTCGCCCCGAACCCGTCCCCGATGACCCTGGACGGCACCAACACGTGGGTGATCGGTCGCGGGGAGGAGGTGCTGGTCGTCGACCCGGGACCGGACGACGGGCCGCACCTGCGGCGGGTCGCCGACCATCTCCGCGGACGCAGGGTGACGGCGATCCTGCTCACCCACGGGCACGACGACCACAGCGGCGGCGCGAGAGGCTTCGCCGAGCTGGTCCGCGCGCCGGTCAGGGCCCTGGACCCCGGCCACCGGCTCGGCGAGGAGGGCCTGGCCGACGGTGACGTGCTCACTGTGGACGGGCTGGAGCTCCACGTCGTGGGCACGCCCGGCCACTCGTTCGACTCGCTCTGCTTCTGGCTGCCGGAGGACCGGGCGATGCTGACCGGCGACACCGTGCTCGGCCGGGGCACCACCGTCATCGCCCCGGACGGCGACCTCGCCGACTATCTGCGGTCCCTGGACCGGCTGCGCGCCAGGGTCGAGCAGGTCGGGGCCCAGGCGCTGCTCCCCGGCCACGGTCCGGTGCTGCCGGACCCGGCCGGCGCGCTGGAGGGCTACATCGCCCACCGGAGGCGGCGGCTGGACCAGATCCGCGACGCGCGGGAACGGGGCGCGAAGACACCGGCGGAGATCGTCGAGATCGTCTACGCGGAGGTCGACAGGTCGCTCTGGCCCGCCGCGGAGATGTCGGTCCGCGCCCAGCTCGCCTATCTCGACGGCTGAGCCCGCCAGTCCTGGCTGTCTCGATGGCTAGGCCCGCCTGACTCGGTTGTCTCGACGGCTGCCTGCCAGTCCCGGCTGTCTCGACGGCTGGGCGCGCCTGACTTGGTTGCCTCGACGGCCGGACGGGGCCGGACGGCCGAGCCGGCCCGCCGGCTGTCGTGACCGCCGGGAGCGTCGCCGGGCAGCCCCGGTGACAGGTCTAGCGCGAGCGGTTGTGCAGCCGCTCCAGGTCCATGATGACCACGGCCTTGGCCTCGATGCGCAGCCAGCCGCGCTGGGCGAAGTCGGCCAGGGCCTTGTTCACGGTCTCGCGCGAGGCGCCGACCAGCTGGGCCAGCTCCTCCTGGGTGAGGTCGTGGTGGACCCGGACGCCGTCGTCGATCCGCTGGCCGAAGCGCTCGGCCAGGTCGAGCAGGGCCTTGGCGACCCGGCCCGGGACGTCGGTGAAGACCAGGTCGGCCAGCACGTCGTTGGTACGGCGCAGCCGCTGGGCCAGGGCCCGCAGCAGGTGCAGGGCCACCTCGGGCCGGCCGGTCAGCCAGGGGCGGAGGTCGTCGTGGCCGAGCCCCGCCAGGCGGACGTCGGTCAGCGCGGTGGCCGACGCCGTACGGGGGCGGGGGTCGAACAGCGACAGCTCGCCGAACATCTCACCCGGGCCGAGCACGCTGAGCAGGTTCTCCCGGCCGTCGGGCGCGGTCCTGGACAGCTTGATCTTGCCTTCGAGCACCACGTAGAGGCGGTCTCCGGTCTCGTTCTCGCTGAACAGGGTCTGGCCCTTGGACAGCTCCACCTCCGAGACACTCGTGCGCAGCGCGGCGGCGCCCTCACGGTCGAGCGCCGAGAACAGAGGGGCTTTGCCCAGCACGTCGTCGGTGTTCACAGTGCCTCCTGTTTCACGGCTCACGCAGTCATTGTGACCTATCCCACCGAGCGACTCTCAAGGGGCCCTTGCGCGTAGGCTGTGCGGGTGCCCCGCAACGTCAGCCGCGCTGGTGAATCCCAGCTTGCCCTGGTCCGTCGCGCCCGGCGGATGGATCGCATCCTGGTGGAAACCTACCCAGACGCACACTGCGAACTCGACTTCCGCGACCCCCTGGAGCTGCTGGTCGCGACGATCTTATCTGCGCAGTGTACGGACAAAAGGGTCAACATGGTGACCCCAATCCTTTTTGCGAAGTACCAGACCGCGGAGGACTACGCGGGCGCCGACCGGGCCGAGATGGAGGACATCATCCGGTCCACGGGCTTCTACCGGGCCAAGACCAACAGCATCATCGGCATGGCCCAGGTCCTGTGCGACCGGCACGGCGGTGAGGTCCCCGGCAGGCTCAAAGACCTCGTCACGCTGCCCGGCGTCGGCCGCAAGACCGCCAACGTGGTGCTCGGCAACGCCTTCGGGGTCCCCGGCATCACCGTCGACACGCACTTCCAGCGGCTCACCCACCGCTTCGGCTGGACCGCGGAGACCGACCCGGTCAAGATCGAACAGGTCGTCGCGGAGCTCATCCCGAAACGGGACTGGACGATGATGTCCCACCGGCTGATCTGGCACGGCCGCCGCATCTGCCACGCCCGCCGGCCCGCCTGCGGCGTCTGCCCGCTCGCCGCGCTCTGCCCTTCGTACGGCATCGGCCCCACCGACCCCGTCCAGGCCGCCAAACTGGTACGCCCCGGCCCCTTCTCGTAACCGCTCCCGCGACCGCTCCCGCGATCCGGGAAGCACAGGACGGGCCGCCGTGTTGCAGAGACCGGAGGTGTGCCCGTGGAAGTGCCCGGATGGTTGGAGACGCTGGCCGAACGGGTCGCGCGGGCACCGGTGCCCCGGCGGCTGCGCCCGCCTGCCTCGGGCGGGCGTCCGGCGGCCGTGCTGATGCTGTTCGGCGAGGGGCCGTCCGGCCCCGACGTGCTGCTGATCCAGCGCAGCTCACGCGGGCGGCGGCACGCCGGGCAGCCCGCGTTCCCGGGCGGCGGTGTGGATCCCGAGGACGGCGGCCCGATCGCCGCCGCGCTGCGCGAGGCCCGGGAGGAGACCGGCCTCGACCCGTCCGGCGTCCACGTGGTCGGCACGATGCCCGAACTGTACGTCTCGCACAGCGAGAACCGGGTCACCCCGGTGCTGGGCTGGTGGCACACCCCCTGCGTGGTGCACGCGGCCTCACCCGACGAGGTGGAGTCGGTGGAGCGCGTCCCGATCACCGAGCTCGTCGACCCGGCCAACCGGCTCAACCTGCGCACCCCGAGCGGTTACTCCAGCCCCGCGTTCCGGGTGCGGGGGCTGCTGGTCTGGGGTTTCACCGCGGGAGTGCTCGACGGGGTGCTCGCCGACTCGGGCTTCGCGCTCCCCTGGGACCGGTCACGGATCGAGGACCTGCCCCCCGACGTCGTCAACCTCGCCTCCCGTTGACAGGGCCAGGCCGAGGCGGGCCCAGTCGGCCACGTCGTCGTCGGGGTCCTTGGCCAGCCGCTGCAGAGCCGCCAGGCCCATCGGGTCGGGCGGGCTGCCCATGATGTTGGGCAGGGCGTAGGCCGCGCCGTACCGGACCCTGGGGTCGACGTGCTCGCCCAGGGCGATCACCGAGGGCAGCGCGCGGCGGTCCCTGAGGTGGCCGAAGGCGATCAGCACGGAGTAGAGGACCATGCGGTCGTCCTCGCTGGCGGCCAGGAAGCGCAGCACCGGCAGGCTCCGGTCGACGAATCCGAGCCTGCCCAGGATGTCGACCCCGAGCATCCGCTCGGCGGCGCTGTCGCCCGCGCACAGCCGCCGGGCCGCGGTGAAGGTCTCCAGGTCGCCCCGCGCGTGCAGCATGGTGATCGCGTGCCAGCGGATCGTGCCGTCGTGGTCCTGGTCCCGCAGCGCGGTCTCGATGAGAGACTCCACGGCCGCCGACCCCCCGATCGTTGCCATATGACCACGATAACCGCAGGGACCTACCAGAAGGGGTGCACGCGCGGGGCAGCGGCTGGATACCGTAAAGGGGTGAGCGGTGATCTCCTCGATCTCATCCTGATCGCCCTGATGGTGGCCTTCGCGGTGTCGGGATACCGCCAGGGGTTCATCATCGGGGCCCTGAGCTTTGTCGGATTCGTCGGCGGCGGGCTGCTGGGCATCTTCATCGCCCCGCCGATCGCCGGCGCCATCATCGACGGTGAGACCGAGCGGGCGCTGCTGGCCATCGTCATCGTCTTCCTCACCGCGACGATCGGGCAGTTCGCGTCCTCGACGATCGGCGCGGTGGTCCGCAGCCACGTCACCTGGGAGCCCGCCAAGGTGGTCGACGCGGTCGGCGGCACCTTCGCCAGCGCGTTCTCGGTGCTGATCATCGCCTGGCTGATCGGGTCGCTGATCACTTTCTCGCAGTTCACCCTGCTGAGCGAGCAGGTCAACAAATCCCTGCTGATCAGCACCGTCGACCAGGCGATGCCGAAGGCGGCCAAGGACTTCCAGAAGCCGTTCAAGGACTTCATCGACACCTCCGGCTTCCCCAAGGTGTTCGACGCCATAGGGGGCAGCCAGCTCGTCGAGGTCGAACCGCCCGACCAGAGCGTGCCCAAGGGCGCGCAACTCTCCCGGGCCCGCCGGGGCATCGTCAAGGTCCAGGGCGTCGCGTCGAGCTGCCGTCGGCACATCGAGGGCACCGGGTTCGTCTACTCACAGAACAAGATCATGACGAACGCCCACGTGGTCGCGGGGGTCGACCAGGACCTCCAGGTCACCGACTACCTCAACAACACCCACCCGGCCAGGGTGGTGCTCTACAACCCCGACAGGGACATCGCGATCCTCCACGTCCCCGGCCTGAACATGCCCATCCTGCGCTTCGACGGCACCGCCAAGAAGGGCGACGACGCCATCGTCGCGGGCTTCCCGCACGGTCACGGCTTCACCATGAACGCCGCCCGTATCCGGGTCCAGCAGAAGGCCAAGGGCGGCGACATCTACGAGCGCAAGACCGTCGTCCGCGACGTCTACGCCATCCGCGGCCTGGTCCGGCAGGGCAACTCCGGCGGGCCGTTGCTCACCCCCGACGGCCGCGTCTACGGCGTCGTCTTCGCGGCGGCGCTCGACCAGCAGGAGACCGGTTACGTCCTGACCGCGGCCGAGGTGTCGCCGGACGCCGAAGACGGCTCCAAGCTGTTCAACCGGGTCGACACCCAGGAGTGCGACCAGAACGACTAGGCCGGGTCCCGTTGGGGCGGGTCCTGGTCGTGCGGGCCGGGTCCCGCTAGAGCAGGTCCCTGATCGCGGCGATGGCCGCCCCGGCGTCCGGACCGTCCACGCCGCCCAGCTTCCGGGCGGTCAGGGCGATCTCCTCGTACGGCATGCCGTACCGGCTGATCCGGTCGGCGCCCCGGGCGAACAGCGCCGTGGCCCCGCGCCGGTTGCCCCGCTGGAGGTGGGTGAGGCCGACGCAGATCTGCGCCAGTCCCTGCCAGAGCTCCCGCTCCTGCTCCGGAGCGGTCTTCCAGCGGCCTTCGAGAACCTCGTGGGCGTGGAACGGCCGGTTCTCGCCGAGCAGCCGGCGCGCCTCGGCGAGGGCCTCGTCGGCGCTGGGCGCGTAGTCGTCCGGGACGCGCTCCACGCCCTCCGCCCCGCGGGGCAGCGGCCGGCCGAAGGCGTCCCGGGGACGCCGGTTGCGGGGCCTGCCGTCGGGATCCCGATCTCTCGCGGTCGGGGGCCTGCCGCCGGGATCCTGGTCTCTCGCGGTCGGGGGCCTGCCGTCCGGATCCTGGTCTCTCGCGTTCATCGGTCGTGGAGCCTCCCCTCCGGGTGTCGGTCTCACGGTCATCGGTCGGGCTCAGGGTCGGACAGCCAGCCGATGAGCTCGGCGTCGAACTCCTCCGGCCGCTCCTCGTGCGGGAAGTGACCCGCCCCCTCGATCAGCCGCCACCGGTAGGGGGCGGCCACGTAGCGGCTGGAGCCCTGGGCGGTGCGGGGCAGGATGTGCCGGTCCAGCGCGCCGTGCAGTTGCAGAGTGGGCGCGGCGATCGCGCTCCGCATGGTCCTGGCGTAGCGCAGCCCGTCGGGGCGGAGCTGGGAGCGGGCGAACCAGCGGTGATACTCCACCGCGCAGTGGGAGACGGTGGGGATGCGGAAGACGTCGCGATAGATCTTCGCCACCTCCTTCTCCGGCCAGCCCGGCCCGGACCACTCCTCCAGCAGCCGTCCCACCATCGCGCCCTCGTTGGCGGTCAGGCGGCGCTCGGGCAGGAACGGGAGCTGGAACCCCAGCGCGTAGGCGCCCGCCCTGAGCTGGCCGAACGGGTCGCCGAACAGCGCCGAGCGGAGCCTGCGCGGATGCGGGGCCGAGACGGGGACGAGCCGGAGGACCGCCTTGGGGTCGAGCACGGACATCGTCCAGGCCAGCAGCCCGCCCCAGTCGTGGCCGACGACGATGGCACCGCTCTCGCCCAGCGCCCGGACCAGCCCGGCCGCGTCACCGGCCAGGGTGGGCAGGTCGTAGCCGCGCGGTGGTTTGTCGCTGGCGCCGTAGCCCCGCAGGTCGACGGCGACGGCGCGGTAGCCCGCCGCGGGCAGCGAGACGAGCTGGTTGCGCCAGCTCCACCAGAACTGCGGGAATCCGTGCAGCAGCAGCACCAGGGGGCCCTTGCCGGCCTCCACGATGTGGAAGCGGGTGCCCCCGGCGTGCACGGAGCGGTGGGTCCACGGGCCTTCCAACCTGACCAGGGACTCGTCGGGGCGGCTCACTGGCCTGGTCTCACCGGTTCGCGGTGCGTGCCGACCTGGCCCGCGGTGGGGGAAGCGGGCGGCGCGGCGGGGCCGAGCCCGCTCTCGCCGCTCTTGATGGTCTTGAGCGAGCGCAGCGTCCGCTTCATCCCGGTCAGGCCCTTGAGCCGCCGGACGCCGAGGAAGACCAGCAGTCCGGCCACGAGCAGGTAGAACACGGTGACGATGGCGAAGGCCAGCCATGTCCACACGCCCAGCTCGACCATGGCGTAGGCGATGGCGAAGGAGGCCAGGATCAGGCACAGGTGGGCCATGAACGCGGCGGCGCCGAAGAGCCCCGCGGCCATGCCGGCCCGTTTGGCGTCGAACCTCAGCTCGCTCTTCGCCAGCTCGATCTCGGCGCGCACCAGGGTGGAGATCTGGTCGCTGGCCGCGGCGACCAGCGCGCCCAGTGACTCCTCCTGCGGCTCCGTGGGTGGATTCAGTGTCATGAACGATCTCCTATCAAGCGCCGGTATCAGACATCATCCTGCGCGTTGAGGTGGTTGTGCACGCGCCCCCGGAGCAGGATCGCCGCGAGGCCGGTGCCGTGGTGCTCGCCAGGAGCACCCCGATGGTCACCGTGTTCACCCGTTCCGGGCCGTCGCCGTAGGCCCGGTCGCCGATGAGCAGGCACACGGTGAACCCGATCGCGGCCGGTATCGAGACGGTGGCCGTGTCCCCGCCGGTGCAGTTCCTCCGACAGTCTGGCCAAGCCGGGCCGTACGGCCGGCCGCGCCCCGCCGAAGACATGGAGGAACTTACCCACGACCGGTCGGGCGATCACCCCCGGCACCACCTGGTGGGCGGCCACCGCGCCGACGGCCTCAGCGCCGAGCGTGACCCCCGCGGACACGGACGCTGGCACGGACGCGGACGCTGGCATGGACACGGACGCTGGCATGGACACGGACGCTGGCATGGACGCGGACGCTGGCATGGACGCGGACGCCGTGCGGTCCGCCGAGAACGGGTGGACGCGGTGGTCGGCCGGCTCGGCGGGGGAGCTCCCCTCGCCCGGGCCGCTGTGCACGTTGGTCATCAGGCCCGGCGCTACCCCGGCGACGGCCGTGTGAACGCCGCCGGTCCCGATGAGACACCGGGCCGTCCCGACGAGACACCGGACGAGGAAGGGGCGGCCGGTGGGACCGGAGTCCGGGGACCCGTCCGGCCTGCGGCAGGCCGTACACGGCGGTGACCGCTACTCGGCCGGCAGGGCCAGGACGTTCGGGCGCCGGGTGAAGCGGGCGGCGGCGACGGTGGCCGCGGGGACGGCCCAACCGGCCCGCGCCCGTGGTCCGTGGCCGCGCCTGCGCGGTCCGTGACCCATGGTCCATGGCGATGGCGTGCCCGGTAGCCCGCGGCGGTGTGCTCGGTGGTCCGTGCTCCGTGGCGGTGGCGTGATCTACGGTCCGCGGCGGTCCGCACGGGAAAGGCGCGGTCCCGGCATCGGGGACCGCGCCTTCCGGGCGGCGCTCGCCGCCGCTCAGTCGTCGTTCTTGGCGCTGGGGAGCTGCTCGGAGATGAGGTTCATCACCGTGCTGTCGGCCAGCGTGGTGACGTCGCCGATGCTGCGGTTCTCGGCCACGTCGCGCAGGAGGCGCCGCATGATCTTGCCCGAGCGGGTCTTCGGCAGCTCGGGGACGACCAGGATCTGGCGCGGCTTGGCGATCGGACCCAGGGTCTTGGCCACGTGGTTGCGGAGCTCGGTGGCGATGTCGGCGCTCTCCTCGGCGCTGCCGCGCAGGATCACGAACGACACGATGGCCTGGCCGGTCACCGGGTCGGTCGCGCCGACCACGGCCGCCTCGGCGACCTTCGGGTGGGAGACCAGGGCCGACTCCACCTCGGTGGTGGAGATGTTGTGGCCGGAGACGAGCATGACGTCGTCGACGCGGCCGAGCAGCCACAGGTCGCCGTCCTCGTCCTTCTTGGCGCCGTCGCCGGCGAAGTACATGCCCTCGAAGCGGGACCAGTAGGTGTCGATGTAGCGCTGGTCGTCACCCCAGATCGTGCGGAGCATGGCCGGCCACGGCTCGCGGAGCACCAGGAAGCCGCCGCCGCCGTTGCCGACGGTGTTGCCCTGGTCGTCGACCACGTCGGCGCTGATGCCGGGCAGCGGGCGCATCGCCGCGCCGGGCTTGGCGGCGGTGACGCCGGGCAGCGGGCTGATCATGATGCCGCCGGTCTCGGTCTGCCACCAGGTGTCCACGACCGGGCAGCGCTCGCCGCCGATGTGCTCGCGGTACCAGACGTAGGCCTCGGGGTTGATCGGCTCGCCGACGCTGCCCAGGATGCGCAGGGACGACATGTCGTACTTGGCGGGGATGTCGTCACCCCACTTCATGAAGGTGCGGATCGCCGTCGGGGCGGTGTAGAGGATCGTGACCTTGTACTTCTGCACGATCTCCCAGAACCGGCCGCGGTGCGGGGTGTCCGGGGTGCCCTCGTAGATGACGCTGGTCGCGCCGTTGGCCAGCGGGCCGTACACGATGTAGGAGTGGCCGGTCACCCAGCCGATGTCGGCGGTGCACCAGTAGACGTCGGTCTCCGGCTTGAGGTCGAACACCGCGTGGTGGGTGTAGGCGACCTGGGTCAGGTAGCCGCCGGTGGTGTGCAGGATGCCCTTGGGCTTACCGGTCGTGCCGCTGGTGTAGAGGATGTAGAGCGGGTCCTCGGAGTCGTGGGCCTGCGCCTGGTGGGCGTCGGACTGCCGGTCCACGAGGTCGTGCCACCAGACGTCCTTCTCGGTCCAGGCCACCTCCTGACCGGTCCTGCGCACGACCAGGACGTGCTCGATGCCCGGGCACTCCTTGACCGCCTCGTCCACGGTCGGCTTGAGGGCGCTGGGCGCGCCCCGGCGGTAGCCGCCGTCGGCGGTGACCACGACCTTGGCGTCGGCGTCCTGGATCCGGCCGCTGAGCGCGCTGGAGGAGAAGCCGCCGAACACCACCGAGTGGACCGCGCCGATGCGGGCGCAGGCGAGCATGGTGATCGGCAGCTCGGGGATCATCGGCATGTAGACGGCGACCCGGTCACCCTTGCCGACACCGAGCTCCTGCAGCGCGTTGGCGGCCTTGGCGACCTCGCGCTGCAGGTCCGAGTAGGTGAGAGTGCGGCTGTCGCCTTCCGGCTCGCCCTCCCAGTGGTAGGCGACCTTGTCGCCGCGACCGGCCTCGACGTGGCGGTCGACACAGTTGTAGGCGATGTTGAGCTCTCCGCCGACGAACCACTTGGCGAAGGGCGCGTTCCACTCAAGAGGGGAGTCCCAGCGCTTGGACCAGTTCAGCCGGTCCGCCTGCTTCTCCCAGAACGCCAGGCGGTCCTGCTCCGCCTCGGCGTAGGCGTCGAGGGTCACGTTCGCGGCCGCGGCCAGGTCGGCAGGAGGTGCGAACCGCCGGGTCTCGTGCAGCAGGTTCGACAAGGTCTCCTGGGTCTCACGCGACTCGGAACCAGGTGTCTCCGGGGCCACTGCGCACTCCTTACGTACTGCTAGGTGACTGGTCGTGTCCCACTTCACCAGGCCAGAGGGGCTTGCCACAAGAGGTCTAGACAGGTCTGTACCAATCGGTGATAGGGGTCATAGCGGCTCACAAACGCCTTAACGCCGGGTAATCGTGGGGCAGAAACGTTGCCTTTTCGACACCATAGGAATGTAGAAGGCGTTATTCCGTGCGCTTTAGTACGGCGGTGCGCTGGACGGCGGTATGCGTTCGCCGAACGGTCCGCCGCCGGTTTCGGTGGCGCGGTCGGGGCCTTGTTGACTGGCCGGTAGGGTCGGGGAACGTGAGCGACCCATTGGCTGTCATCGCCGAACTTCCCGGAGTGCCGGAGGCGGTCACCGACGCGCGCAAGGCCGTGGACCGGCTTTACGGGCATCGCGTGCTACGGCGCAAGAGCCCGGAGGTGTCGGCCAGATCGGCGCTGCGCGGCGCCCGCGCGTCCGCCGCCCTCGACGGTGTGGACGTCCCGCTTGAGGCCATCCCGGAGGTCACCGACCCCGTCGTCCAGGGGGCGCTGCGGGTCTCGGCCGAGCTGGGGCGGCTCGGCCCGACCTGGCGCACGGCCCCCCGTCAGGTGCTGGCCAGGCTGCACACCCTCGCGGCCGCCGGCCTCACCGAAGACCTCGGCCGTCCCCGGACCGCCGCCGAGACGCCCGACCCCCTCGGCCTGGGCGCCGCGCCGGGGCCGGAGGAGACCGTGGCCCGGGTCGACGGGCTGGTCGACCTGGTCACCAGGACCTCCAAGGCGCCCGCGCTGGTGCTGGCCGCCATCGTGCACGCCGAGCTGGTGGTGCTGCGCCCGTTCGGGTCGGCGGACGGGGTGGTCGCCCGGGCGGCCGAACGGCTGACGCTCGTGGAGTTCGGCCTGGACCCGAAGTCACTGGCGGCCGTCGAGCTGGGCCATCTCGAACTCGGGGCGGCCTACGCCGAGAGCCTGCGGGCCTATCTGAGCGGGACCCCCGACGGGGTCGCGGAGTGGGTGCGGCACTGCGCCTCGGCGGTCACCCTTGGTGTCCGGGAGGCCACGGCGATATGCGAGGCCATGCAGCGCGGCTGATCTCGACCGCCTGCGGCCGACGGCGATCACTCGCGGCTGATCACGGACATCTTCGCCCGTGTCTCAGCGGGCTCGTGTCTCAGCGGGCCTGTGTCTCAGCAGGCCCGCGCCGCAGCGGCCCGTGCCGTAGCAGGCCCGTGCCGTAGCGGCCCGGCACCTCAGTGGGCCCGTGCCGTAACGACCCTGCACCTCAGTGGGCCCACATCTCAGTGGACCCGCACCTCAGTGGACCCGCACAGCAAACGGCGCCCCTGGTATGGGGCGCCGTCGCCGGCACTTCCAGCCGGGTTACCAAGCGTGCACCAGATAATCCTCGGGACGGGACAAGCCCGTCCTGACGGTGCCTCCCGCGGCTCGGCGGCACGTGGGTACCCGGCGGCCGTGCCCGGACAACTGGTCCGTGCAACCTTTCTATGCCTGATCCTGGCTGAGGGGAACCCCTGAAACCAAGACCTTTACAGATCAGGGGACATTCGTGGACGAATCGCCATCTATGCCGCGCCGTGTTCTTGAGGGTGCAGATCGGGACAGATGTGGTCCACAGCCCCTGTGGTCCTGGGTGATCGAAAACGGATCGACGTAGAGCGTGTCCCATTGAAGGCTGAGTCGCAACTCAACTGTTACCCATGAAAAAAAGGTGGCGGAAATTGGAGATTACTCCTCGACGAAACTCAACTTGATCGGGCAGCATGAGGTGGTATCTCCCCATACCGGAGTGACTGTGCACGGGTTGGCCATGCAATCCGCTTGCCATGCTCCGGTGAACGACTGAAGCTTTCTTCCGAACAGGACCGGCTCTACCCCCCCAGAGCCGGACCGGTTGGCGACCCCCGCTCTCCCCCCCGGCGGGGGTCGCCATTTTTCCCGGAACGTCCGACCGTTTCCCGGAACGTCCGGCCGCCCCTGATCGTCCAGGACCGCACCCGCCCCCCGCAGAGCCGTCCGGCTCCCTTCACAAGGGCGTACTTTCCGTGCGGTGCGGTGGGGACAGACACCTGTCGGCAGACAACTGTCCACAGACGACGTCAGCCCCTTCTGGCTGTCCACAGAGCGGCGTTCGGCGGCCTCGCCGTGGCAGGCTCTCCCGGAAAGTGAGTCCTCCGCACTTCAGGGAGGCACTCTTGGACCGCCCTCTGGTCATCACCGAGGACCACGATCTGCTTGACGACCTGCTCCGTGTCGCCGCAGCGGCCGGAGCCGAGCTCGATGTCGCGCATGCGCCCGCACACGCCCGGCCCCATTGGAACCGCGCCCCGCTGGTCGTCGTCGGCAGCGACATGGCCGACGCCCTGGCCGCCACCGGACCGCCGCCCAGGCACCGGGTCATCCTTGTCACCCGCACTCCCGAGGATCCCGACACCTGGCGGAAGTGCGTCACGGTCGGCGCCCAGGCCGTGCTGGAGCTGCCCTCGGCCGAGCGGCAGCTGGTCGAGGAGTTCGCCGATGTCGTGGAGCCGGCGGCCAGAGCGGGGCTGGTGGTGTGCGTCGCCGCCGGCCGCGGGGGAGCCGGGGCCAGCGTCCTCGCCGCCTCGCTGGCGCTGAGCGCCTCCAGACAGCATCTCCGCACCCTCCTCGTCGACGCCGACCCGCTCGGCGGCGGCCTGGATCTCCTTCTCGGACAGGAGGAGGCCGACGGGGCGCGCTGGTCCGACCTGGTCGCCCGCGAGGGGAGGATCAGCTTCACCGCGCTCCAGGCGGCTCTGCCGACCTTCGCCGAGCTGACCCTCCTCTCCTTCCACCGCGGCGAGGTCGAGCCCATCCCCGCCGAGGCGATGCGTTCGGTCCTCGAAGCGGGACGGCGGGGCTTCGACCTGGTGGTCGTCGACCTGCCCCGCCATCCCGACCAGGCCGCTGTGGAGGCACTCAGCAGGGCCTCCACCACCTTGCTGGTCGTCACCGCCGACGTCCGGGGGGTGCTCGCGGCGGCCCAGGTGCTCGCCGGCCTGCGCAAGCACACCGGAGAGGTGCGGGCCGTCGTGCGCGGCGGCGTCCTGGACGACGAGGTGGTGGCGACCTCGCTCCGCATGCCGTATGCAGGCAGCCTCCCCGATCAGCCCCGCCTGGCCGCCGCCCTCAACCGCGGCGACGTCCCCCCACTCGGCCGCCGCACCTTTCTCGGCCGGTTCTGCGCCTCGTTCCTGCGCTCGCTGCTCGCGGCGGAGACATGAGGCGGCCCGGCACCGCCACGGAAGTCTCACCCGAGCTGGTCGAGGCGGTCCGGATACGGCTGGCCCGGACCGGGGTCGAGCCCAGCGCCGCGCACGTCGCGGTCGCCCTCCGGGCGGAACGGGCGGTGCTCGGCGACGCGGAGATCCTGGCGGTGGCACGTGTCCTGTGCGCCGACCTGATCGGAGCCGGTCCGCTGGAGCCCTTGCTGGCCGAGCCCGATGTCACCGATGTGCTGGTGAACGGCCCGCGTGAGGTGTGGGTCGACGACGGTCACGGGCTGCGCCGGACCCCGGTCGTCTTCCCCGGCGAAGACGCGGTCCGGCGGCTCGCCCAGCGCCTCGCCTCCGCCGCGGGCAGGCGTCTGGACGACGCGTGCCCCTATGTCGACGCCCGGCTGGCCGGAGGCGTCCGGCTCCACGCCGTCCTGCCACCCGTGGCGGCCGGAGGCACCTGCCTGTCCCTGCGGCTCCCGCCCCGTCGCACCTTCACCCTCCCCGATCTGGTCGAGGCCGGCACGATCAGGGCCGGCACCGTCCCCGTCCTCACCGCGGTGATCGAGTCGAGGCTGGCCTTCCTCGTCACCGGTGGCACGGGCACGGGGAAGACCACCCTGCTGTCGGCTCTGCTGTCCCTGGCCGATCCCGGTGACCGGTTGCTGCTGGTCGAAGACTCGGCCGAGCTGAGACCGCTCCACCCTCATGTCGTGCGCCTGGAGTCGCGCCCGGCCAACCTTGAGGGGGCCGGTGGCGTCTGCCTGCGTGACCTCGTCCGTCAGGCGCTGCGCATGCGCCCGGACCGTCTCGTCGTCGGCGAGGTCCGGGGCGCCGAGGTCGTCGATCTCCTCGCGGCTCTCAACACCGGCCACGAAGGCGGTTGTGGCACCCTCCACGCCAACACCGCGACCGATGTGCCACCCCGCCTGGAGGCCCTGGCATGTGCCGCAGGTCTCAGCCGCGAGGCGGTTCACAGCCAGATCGCCGCAGCCCTGGACGTCGTCATCCACCTCGCGCGCGACCACACCGGCGGCCGCCGGAGGGTGGCCGAGATCTGCATGATGACCCGTCGCCCCTCAGGTCTGGTCGACGCCGAACCGGCCCTCACCTTCTCCCCGGACGGCCGCGCGACCACCGGCCCGGGTCTGTCCGCCCTCCTGGCCCGGGCCCCCGTCCTCTCCACGCTCCCCGGCCTTGCGCGCCGACCATACGGACCCACCCGGCCCGACCGCCGCCGCAAGCAGCCGGAAGTCCCCCCAGCAGCACACCCCCGGCCACCCGCCCCGGTCCCCGATGTCCTGGAGCTGTCACCGGGCGGCTCTGCTCCGGCTGGTCCCGGGCTGTCGCCGACCAACCCTGCTCCTGATGTCCTGGGGGTGTCGCCGGGCGGTCTCATCCCGGATGTCCTGGAGATGTCGCCGTGTGGTCCCGCTCCAGGTGTTCCGGGTGTTCCGGGACTGGCACGGGGCGGTCTCACCCCGGATGTCCTGGGAGCACTGCCATGACGACGCTGGCCGTGCTCCTCGCCGCCCTGGCCGCGTGGTTGTGGGCCGGGCCCGACCCGGGAACGGCTCGCCTGCGGTGGATACGGCAACAGACCCGGAGCGGATCACGTTCTCTGCCGGCGCTGTTCACCGGCCGCTCGCGGCCCTCCAGGCGTACGGCTGCCTGGCGGACAGCCTCGATCGAGCTGTGCCAGGGGTTGGCGGCGGAGTTGGCCGCCGGGCGTACGGCGGGCGAGGCGCTGGCCCGTGCCGTGTCGGCCGCGGAGTTTCCCGATCCGGTGGTGCTGTGGCCGTTGATCGCTGCGGCGAGGGACGGCGGCGACGTGGCCGCCGCGCTGCTGGCCGCGGCGCCGGAGCAAGGAGGCGAGGCATTCCGCGGGCTGGCCGCCTGCTGGAAGGTGAGCGTGAACGTCGGAGCGGGCCTGTCCGTCCTCGTCGACCGCCTGGCCACCTCCCTCCGTGAGGCGCAGGCCCATCGCCAGGACGTCGCCGCCCAGCTCGCGGGCCCCCGCGCCACCGCCCGCCTGCTGGCCGGACTCCCTGTGCTCGGCCTGTTGATGGCGGCGGGTCTGGGCATGCGGCCGCTGCACTTCCTGTTCGGCAGCCCGGCGGGTGTGGGCTGCCTGGCGATCGGCCTCGCGCTCGACGGCTGTGGCCTGTGGTGGACTCACCGCTTGGTCGCCCATGCGCAGCAGGCTTGAGCTCTCACCGGCCCACGCCGCGCCGGACAGCCGGGCCGCCCGATCTCCCGGGGTCCCCTTGCCCCGGAACGCGGCGTCCGAGTGCTGTCTGACCCGCGTTCGGAACGCGGCGCCCGCGTGGCGTCCGCGTGGCGTCGGCGTGCTGCCCGCGTGCTGTCTGAGCGGTTCCGTAGTCGGCTGATCGTGAGGAGCCAGAGTTGACCATTTTGCTTGCCGTCGTCCTGGCCGGGATCGTCGGGTGGCTGTGGACCCCGCCCGATGATCCTGCCGAGCGGCTCCACCGGGCCCGGCGGAGCCTGACTTCTCCAGCCCGGTTGGCCGGGGCCGTGCCGGGGGCCGGGATGCCCTCGTTCTCTCCTCAGACGGGGGCGGTCCGTGGTCCGTCCGGCAGGCGGCGGCCGAGCCCGGGAGAGGTGGCGCTCTCCACCGCCATCGGGCTGATGGTGTTTCTCGTCGTCGGTGGAGTGCCGGGAGCCGCAGTGGGGGTGGCGGGCTCCACGGTCACGTTGATCGCCGTTCGGAGGCGGGAGTCGCCCCGGCTCCGCCGGGAACGGGAGCGGGTGGCGGCAGACCTGCCGCTGGCGGCTGACCTCATGGTCTCCTGCCTGCGCGCCGGGCAGCCGATCACCGGTGCCATCGACGTCACCGTCGAGGCGGTCGGCGGACCGCTCGGCGACCGGCTGGCCTGGGTGAGCGGGCAGTTGAGGCTGGGGGCCACCCCGGAGGACGCCTGGCAGGCTCTCGCAGCCGAACGTCCGCTGGCTCCCCTGGCGCGCATGATGAGCCGGGCCGCCCTCAGCGGCGCCCCGGTGGCCGATGTCCTCACCAGGCTGTCCGACGACTCCCGCCATGCCGCCCGTGCCGTGTCATCAGCGGCTGCCCGACGGGTCGGGGTTCAGGCTGTCGCCCCGCTGGGACTCTGTTTCCTGCCTGCCTTCGTCGTTCTCGGCATCATCCCCGTCGTGGCAGGACTCGCCGGTGGCGTGCTGATTCCTTGAGTTATCCACAGGATTATCTCGGTTGTCCCATAGTTATCCACAGATGGAGTGGGATCTGTGGACAGGTGTTGAAGGCTGCTTCCAGTGCCTCCGGTGTGCGTGATGGCCGCCGGACGCATCCGATCCGCCGACGACCTCGGGGGCGCCGGGCCGCGCCGGAGGGGGCGTCGCCTCGTGTCGTAGATTATATGGGTCGATGATCAATATAAATCTGTTGTGATCAATGTAGACATTCTCAGGTTAAGCGGATAGTCTATGGCTTACCGCAAGTGAAGATCAGCTTGACGCGGCAGGGTGGCCTGCCGTGAAGGCTGGGGGCGCGCTCAAGCTCGACGGGGTGTCAGGGAAGGAGCTCCGGCGGGCGAAGTGTCGCCAGGCGGCCAGTCGGTCGCCCTGAAAGAACGACAAGTGTGCAGATAAGAGGAAGGAGAGATTCGAGCGCCATCAAGATCACCCGCAGTGGGCGCGGAAATGCCACGCGGGTGTCGCAGCTCCACGAGATGGAAGGTGGTCTCCGGTTACGCATATGCGATCCAGCGCACTGCCCATACGAGGAGGTTTGTGCGAAATCGAAAGCCGACATAATGGTCGGTAGATGGTGTTGAAACTCTCTGGGCCTCGGTGCTGTAGCACCGGGGCCCTTGTCCGCGCTCTCGGAAGGTGCAATGGCTCCAGCCTCTTCGGCTCCGGCCGACAAATTCGACGACGATGACTATCCCGCGTACTCGATGGGCCGGGCCGCGGAGATGCTCGGCGTCACCCCCGCGTTTCTGCGCAGCCTCGGCGCCGCGAAGCTGATCGAGCCGCAGCGGTCGAGTGGCGGCCATCGCCGCTACTCCCGCCACCAGCTCCGTCTCGCCGCCCGGGCGCGCGAGCTGATCGACCAGGGGACCAGTCTGGACTCAGCCTGCCGCATCATCATTCTGGAAGATCAATTGACGGAGGCTCTGCGGCTCAACGCCGAGTTGAAGGAGCGCATGGAATCGGCGTGACGGCGGTTGCCCGGATCTTCCGGCGGCTGCTGCCCGTGGTTGTCCACAGGCGATGGCGTAAATCCACAGAACGCTGTTCGTGTCCACAGGGCCACCTGTCCATAAGGAAATCTGGTGCGACAGATGCCGGGTGCTGGGCCTGGCTGGATTTCCGGGAGGAAACGATGGCTCAATCGACCGTCGGCGGCGTCCGACGTGATCGGCTGCGGTGGCTGCGCGCCCGCTGGACGCCATTGATCGCTGGCCCGGGCCGCGATCGAGGTATGTCCACCGCTGAATACGCGGTGGGCACGATAGCCGCCTGCGCTTTCGCCGCCCTCCTTTTCAAGGTGGTGTCGAGTCCGGAGGTCCAACAGATGATCTCGGAGCTGATCAACCGGGCGCTGAACGTGGCCGGGTGACCCCCGTGGGGCCGATCGCCCATGCCAGTGGATCGAAGGGGTCGGTGACCGCGGAGACTGCGGTTGTCCTGCCTGCCGTCGTGGTGATGCTGGCCGCCGCATTGTGGGGGGTGGCGGCGGTCGGTGCGCAGCTGGAGTGCGTGGACGCGGCCCGGATGGGAGCCCGTGCCGCCTCGCGCGGTGAATCGCTGGAACGGGTGCGGGGCGGCGTTCTGGCAGCCGCCCCAGCAGGCGCGCACGTCATGGTGACCCGGAGCGCGGAGGTGACCCGGGTGGAGGTCTCGGCAAGCGTCAGACCCCGCTGGGGTGCCTCACTTCCGGCCGTCACCGTCCGGGCGACCGCGGTCTCCGCCACCGAGCCGGGAGCTGAGGGATGAGACAGGTCTTCGGCGGTGAGGGCGCTGTGGGTGCGGCGATGGAGTGGGCGCCTCGCGCCGGGAATTCGGGAACGCTGTGGACGGAGCGGTGAGGCTGACGGCGACAGGGGATGAGGCCGGGGCGCGGGGCGGTGTGTGTCGAGGGCTCTGGGGTGCCTCTTGCGAGTTCCTGGATGTGTGTCGTGGGCCTTGGGGTGCGTGTCGATGGCTCCGGGAGGCGCGCGGGGGCGATCGGGGCGCGGCGACGGTCTGGGTGGCCGGGCTCATGGCGCTGGTCTTCGCGGTGGCCGCGGCGGTCATGTTCGCCGGCGCGGCCAGGGTGGCCCGTCACCGCGCGCAGAGCGCCGCCGATCTGAGTGCGCTCGCTGCAGCCCGTCTGGCCTTCGCCGCCCCGGACCGTGGCTGTGCACAGGCGTCTTCGCTGGCCGGAGAGAACGGAGCGAAGATCATGCGGTGCTCCATCGGAGGTGACGGCATCGCCGATGTCCAGGTGGCCGTACGGCTTTCGCTGCCCGTGGTGGGCAACTTGACGATCATGGCCGGTGCGCGCGCCGGACCCGTCCACATCGCCGGCTTCATCGGCTGATCCGGATCCTGTCCCCAGCTCTGTCCCTCCCCAAGGTCTGCCCGCCCAGGGCAGATGCCTCCTCCCGGCCTGGAGCGGAGGCCCTGCCCGGGAGCGGAGCCCTGCCGGGGAGGGGAGCCCTGCCTGGGGCGGGTGCCTCTTCCGGGGCCATAGGGGGCAGCCACCTGTGATCTGACAGGGAACGATGCGATTCCCTGTCAGATAGGTTTGTCCGACGTGTAGGCAGAGCCACGGAAGAGAAGTACTGAGGAGAACCCCCCATGCGCTACCTGATGACGACCAAGCCCACTGACGCCGTCCCCAACGAGAACCTCTACATGGAGATGGGCAAGTTCATCGAGGAGCTGACCGCGGCGGGTGTCCTGCTGGCCACCGGTGGTCTGGAGCCGGGCGGTGTGCGGGTGACGTCCTTCGGTGAGGAGATCACGGTGATGGACGGGCCGTTCGCCGAGGCCAAGGAGGCCGTGGCCGGTTTCGCCCTGGTCGAGGTGCGCTCCAAGGAGGAGGCGATCGAGCTGACCCGCCGTTTCCGCAAGATCGTAGGTGACGGCGAGAGCGTGATCCAGCAGGTCTTCGGCCCCTGAAGCGCTGATGGCGCAGCCCTGGTTTGCGAGCGGATGAGGGCGGTGCTGTCATCGTGTTCGTGACGGACGTCCATCGCACGGTCGACGCGGTCTGGAAACTGGAGTCGGCCAAGATCATCGCTGGGCTCACGCGGCTGGTGCGCGATGTCGGTCTCGCCGAGGAGCTGGCCCAGGACGCGCTCGTCTCCGCGCTCGAACAGTGGCCGGAGTCAGGCGTCCCGGACAACCCCGGCGCCTGGCTGATGACCATCGCCAAGCGCCGCGCCGTCGACCACATACGGCGGTCCCAGCGTCTGGAGCGCAAGCACGAGCAGCTCGCCCACGAGCTGGACCAGCAGGACTCCGAGCTGGACCAGCAGCAGGACCCCGAGCAGGACGACGTCCTGCGGCTGATGTTCATCTCCTGCCACCCGATGCTTCCGACCGAGGCGCGGGTCGCGCTGACGCTCCGGCTGCTCGGTGGTCTGACGGCCGCGGAGATCGCGCGGGCGTTCCTGGTCAACGAGCCGAGGATCGCCCAGCGCATCGCCGGGGCGAAGCGGGCGCTGGCCGAGGAGCAGGTGCCGTTCGAGCTGCCGGACGACTCGGAACTGGCCGAGCGCCTGTCGTCGGTGCTGGAGGTCATTTATCTGATCTTCAACGAGGGGTATTCGGCGACCTCCGGGGACGACCTGATGCGGCCGGGGCTCTGCCTTGAGGCGCTGCGGCTGGGCCGGTTGCTGGCCGAACTCGCACCGCATGAGGCCGAGGTGCACGGCCTGGTCGCGCTGATGGAGATCCAGGCGTCCCGCTCGGCCGCGCGGACCGGGCCGTCGGGTGAGCCCGTCCAACTGCACGAGCAGAACCGGGGACGCTGGGATCAACTGCTCATCCGTCGTGGTTTCACCGCGATGCTGCGGGCGCGGGAGATCGACGGCGCGCCCGGCCCGTATGTGCTGCAGGCGGCGATCGCCGTGTGCCACGCGCAGGCGCGGACCTTCGAGGACACTGACTGGAGGCAGATCGCGGCCCTGTACGAGGCGCTGGCCCGGGTGCTGCCGACACCGATCGTGCAGCTCAACCGGGCTGTGGCGCTCGGGATGGCGTACGGCCCGCAGCGTGGGCTCGACCTGGTCGACTCGTTGACCGCCGATCCCGTGTTGCAGGATTACCACCTTCTCCCGGGCGTCCGGGGCGATCTCCTGATCCGGCTGGGACGGTACGGAGAAGCGCGCCTGGAGTTCGAGCGGGCCGCCTCTCTCACCAGGAACGTCGCTGAGCGCGCTTTTCTGCGCCGTCGCGCGGACGAGATCGCTGTTTCCGGCACGCCGGGTGTCACTCTCGCGCAGGCCGCTCAGGATTTCCTGGGACGCGACGACCTGGACGCCGGGACGGTCCGCTCGTACGGGCAGACCCTGCGGCGCCTGCGCCTGACCCTGGGCGATCAGATGCCGCTGGCCGCCCTGACCGCCGACCAGGTGGCGCGGGTGTTCGCGACGGCCTGGGGTGAGGCGGCGGCCAGCACCTGGAACCGGCACCGGTCGGCCGTCCGGTCGTTCGGAGCCTGGGCGGCCCTGGACCACCTCGCGGCGGCGCTCGACCGGCGCGCCGAGGTCCGTACCCCGACGGAGACGATCGGCCCCGCACAGCTGGAGGCGCTCTGGAACCGTACCGACCTTCGGCTGCGCGAACGGACCCTGTGGCGGCTGCTGCACGAGTCGGCGGCCGGGGTGACGGCCGTTCTGTCCCTGAACGTCGAGGACCTGGACCTGGACGACCGCCGGGCCCGCGCGGGCGACACCTGGGTGAGCTGGCGTTCCGGGACCGCCCGGCTCCTCCCTCACCTGGTGGCCGGCCGGACCCGCGGCCCTCTGTTCCTCGCCGATCGGCGGCCCGGACCGGCCCGGATGCCGGCGGACACCGACCTGTGCCCGGAGACGGGCCGCCGCCGCCTGTCCTACGAGCGGGCCGAATACCTCTTCAAACAGGCCACCAAGTCCCTGGACTCGGCGGGCAGCGGCTACACCCTCCGGCAGCTCAAGCCCCGTCCCTGACCGCCGGGCGGCGACCGGACGCAGGGGCCGCGGCGTCCCGGGCCCGGGCCCGCTGCGCGGGATCGGCTGCCGTCCCGGACTCGGACTCGCTGCGCGGGATCCGCTGCCGTTCCGGTGCGACACGGCGGCCGGCAGGTCCGTGGCACGGCGGCCGGCCCGCGGCATGGCCGTTCATGGCTGCCTGAGGTTTCCTGGCGGCTCCTTGCCGGTGCCGCCGTTTCCCGGCGGTGCCTCGGCGGACGGCCGGGCGGGGGCCCGGGTCAGTGAGCGGCCGTCGCCGAAAGCTCCCCCACGGCGTCGGCGTAGTAGGTCGATCCGGCCAGGTGGAAGGCGAGTTGACGGAAGGTCCAGCCCTTGCCGGGGGAGTGGTCGAGTTGGTCGGGCGTGAGCGCGTTCAGCCGGTCCGTCCAGATCTGGGCGAGCCGGGTGATGCGGCTGCGGGCCTCGTCCAGGTCCTGCTCGGTGAAGGGGGCGAGGTCGGCCGGGGTGGTGGTCGCCGAGGCGTGCCAGTGATCGGGGATGGTCTCGTGCCCGGCCAGCCGGGCCTCCATCTCGGCGAGGTGGTCGAGGAGGTGATCGGCCACCCGCCGGATCGCCTTGTGCGGGGTGTAGACCCGCCCGTCGATATGCGCCGGACGGCCGTCCCACGCGGTCCACGTGCTCGCCAGGCGGAGGACGTGATCGGCCATCGCGGTCACGACCTGTGCCGGATCGCGGTCATCGGTGATCGGGGACTCATCGCTCATCGTCGGGCTCCCTCTCGGAACACTGCGCGGATGTCGTGGTCGGGCCGCCGGGCGGTCGAGGCGACGGAGACTCCGCGGCCGACGTCCACACACGTTAGGTTCCGGACATTTCGGCGGCCGGTGAAACGTGGGTGTGGTAGCGATCGAACGGTGACCCGGCCGTCAGGCCCGCGGCCGGGCGGAGCGATCACGTTCTCCCGCCGCCGCGCCACGGCGGCATGCCGTACGAGTTTTCCGGCGGAAATCTCCGGGCGGCTTTTGCGGAGGTCGGTGTGCCGATCCAGTCGATCCATTGGATATGCCCCGTAGATATGACTGAGTTGACGGCATATGGCCCCGCATCAGCCGGGAGATCCATTCACGCGATGAGCGTGTCGGTGCGATCGGAACGGCCCGCCGGGCCGCGCGGCCGGACCGTCATGGGGCATCCGTCAAAGCGCCGGTGAGGGGAGGTGAGAATCCGGAGAAAAGGGAGGATTGAATGATCTTGTCGGACCCCTGTGGGCAAGGTCGCAATCGAATCACGACTTCTTAGACGACATGTCCAAAAGCCGGAAATCTCACGTAAGGTTCCGCTTACCCCCGGTCCATGTTGTCCCGCCCTCAGACCTGGGAAGGGTGGATCGCGGGTCGCCGGGGCGCGGCGCCGTCGAGCGGTCCGCCCCGATCGCGATCGCGGGTCCGGGGGAGCCGGGCCGGTGCGAGCCGGTCCGGAGGGCCGGCACGTCCGGTCGTCGTGCGACCGTCGGCTCCTCCGGGCGGCCGGGCGGCGCGCGGCTCTCGACGAAGGGAGGCTCCGTGACGACGATCCGCAGGCTGGTCGCCGTGGCGGCGATCGCACCGCTGGTGTCCATGTCCGCCGTGCTCGCCGCCGCGGGCCCGGCGCAGGCCACAGCGCGGCTGCATGTCCCGTCGCGGGTCACCTCCAACGGCGCGGTGACGCTCTCCGGCACGGTCGATCTGCTGTTCGACGCCGTCCTCTCGGTCAACGGCCGGCAGGTGGCGAAGGGGGACCGGAAGGTCTCCTACTCGTGGAATCCCCGGGACCGCCCCAACGGCAGCTACGAGATCAAACTTGAGCAGCGGGGCAAGCTCCTCGGCGCCGGATGGCACGAGACCCGCAGAACCCTGATCCAGGCCGCTCCCCCGTCGACGCCGCGCGGGGTGAAGGCCAGGCTGCACGGCAACGAGGCCGTGGTGACCTGGGCCAAGGGGGCCGAGCCCGACCTGCGGGGCTATACGGTTCACACCAGCCAGACCGGCAAGGTCGGCTCGGTGCGGGTGGCCAATGCCTGCTCCGGCGGCTCGTGCCGGGTGACCCTGTCCGTCCCGGCGAAGGCGGCCGGTCGGCGGATCGGGTTCACGGTGCGGGCACTGCGCGATGACGGCGGCGGCGGCACCCTGTCCTCAGGCGGCTCGGCCGTCGCCTCGGTGGCCGTCCCCGCCCCCAGGACATCGCGGACCACCCAGGACACCGGGAGCCGGGACGCCGGCGGCGACAGGAGCACCGGGAGCCGGGACGGTACGGCCCGGCAGGACACCGGCGGGAGCGCCGACGGCCGGCAGAGCGGGAAGACCGGCCGGAAGAAGGACGACGCCCGGCAGAGCGGCGTCCAGGACCTGCCGCGGCTCCCCGCCAAGAAGCCCACGACGGCCCCGACCCGATCGCCGAGGACGGCGGTCGCGCCCACGGAGGCCCCCAGGCGTCCGGCCACGGCCAAGGACGGCAGCCCAGCGCGGCCGTCCGCCGAACGGGACGACAAGCGGGACGACAAGCGCGACGCCGGTACGGCGACGGCCGAGACCGGGACGGAGCCGGCCGCTGACCCCGCGCCCACCGGCACGGACCTCACGCCGGTCACGGACACCAAGGTCGCGGCCCGGTCGTCGGAGTCGCCGGACGGCGGGATGAGCCGGTACGGCATCCTCATCGCCGGCGGACTGATCCTGCTGCTGCTCGGCGCGCACGGCGGTGCCTGGGTCCGCCGCAGGCTGCTGGCCGCCGACGACGGCGGCACGGGTGGGGCCGGAGCGGCGGCGATGATCAACAACCCCCGTGGGGACGGCACGCCCGAGGCCGCTTCCGGGGCCGCCGGGGACACCGGCGCGGCCACCGCCCCGGCCGCTCCCCGGCTCACCACCGCCCCGGCCGCTCCTCAGCGGTCCACTGCCACAGCCGCTTCTCAGCGGCCCACCGCCCCGATCGCCCCCCGGCGGCCCGCCGTCATCCTCGCGGTGGTCAAGACGGGGCAGTCCCCGCCGGCCCCGGCGCCGCCGTCCTCCACGCGCCCTCCCTCGGCGCGGCGGGGACCGGCTCACTCCCCGGTACGGCCAGCCCCCGCCCAGCACTCTCCGGCCCCCGCCCAGCGGGTTCCGTCCGAGCAGGCTCCCGCCCCGTCGGTTCCGTCCGAGCAGTCTCCCGTTCAACGGGTTCCGTCCGAGCAGGCTCCCGCCCCGTCGGTTCCGTCCGAGCAGTCTCCCGTTCAACGGGTTCCGTCCGAGCAGGCTCCCGCCCGGTACTCCCCGGCTTCCGCCCAGGATCCGTCCGAGCAGGCTTCCGCCGGTCCGGATCCGGTCTCCGGACCCGTTCCGGCACCCCGGCCCGGACCCGCCCGCCTGGCGCTGCCCGTCGCGGCTCCGATCCCCGAGGTGGGTTCCGTCACTCCGGTCGCGGTCCGGATCGGTGACCGGTGGGACGACTACCTCCCGCCCGCGCCCCGGTCCATGGAGGACAGCGGTTTCTGGGAGCGCCCGCAGCCGGGGGCGACCGACTTCTGGGCCGCCGACAAGGACGAGGAGGAGGCCGAGGACGGTCCGTCCTACTCGGGCGGTCGCCGCGTCCCCGGCGGCGGCTGACCTCCTGCCGGGCCCGCGCCTCACGGTGGTCCCACCTGCGGCGCCGTACGTCCCGGAGGGCCCTCCGGGGAGGGGGCCCTCACAGCGTGTCCCCGTAACTCCCGGAGGGCCCCTTGCGGCAGGGGAGCTCTCAACAGGGCGTCCCTTAATCCCTGGAGGGCTCCGGGGACGGTGGTCCCCACAGCACGTCCCCACCCTCCCCGGAGCCCCTTGCGGCAGGGGGGCGCTCTCCTGCGGCATCCCCTAGTCCCCGGAGGGCCCTCCGGGGACGGTGGCCCTCACAGGGTGTCCCCGCACTCCCCGGAGGACCCTCTCGGGGGAGAGAGAACGGGGCGGCGATCTCCCGCGATCACGTTTCCTGCGGGTCGGCGGAGAGCAGGACGGCCAGGAGCCGGAGGGCTCCCGCCTTGTCCAGGGGCTCGTTGCCGTTGCCGCACTTGGGCGACTGGATGCAGGAGGGACAGCCGCGTTCGCACTCGCAGGAGGCGATGGCCTCCCGGGTGGCCGTGAGCCAGTCGAGGGCGCGGGCGTAGCCGCGTTCGGCGAAGCCCGCGCCGCCTTCGTGGCCGTCGTAGACGAAGACGGTCAGCAGCCCGGTGTCAGGGTGGAGCTCGGTGGAGACCCCGCCGATGTCCCAGCGGTCACAGGTGGCGAAGAGCGGGAGCAGGCCGATGGCGGCGTGCTCGGCCGCGTGCGCGGCCCCGCCCAGGTCGAGGCCGTCCTCGGCGAGGGGGACGACCGCGGAGGTGGGCAGCGTCCACCACACCGCCCGGGTGCGCAGCGTGCGCGGGGGCAGGTCGAGGGGCTCGTCGCCGAGGAGCTCGCCGCTCTGCGCGCGGCGCTTGAGATAGGACACGACCTGGCGGGTCACCTCCACCGAGCCGAAGTGGAGCTCTCCCGGGCCGAGCGGGTGCGAGCGGAGCGACTCCAGCACCGAGATCTCGGTGACGTCCCTGGCGAAGGTCGTGTAGTCGGTGGCCCCGGCCTCGACGAGGGCGACCCCCGAGTCCAGGTCGAGCTCGACGACCAGATACGTCTCTCCCTGGTGGACGTAGACGGCGCCGGTGTGCACGGTCGTGTGCGCCGAGGGTTCGTCCACGGTGCCGAGCAGCCGCCCGGTGGACGCCTCCACGACCTGGACCGGCGCGCCGCCCGCGCCGCGGATGTCGGCGAGGTCGGTGGCCCGTTCGCGGCTGGTCCAGAACCAGCCCGTGGCGCGCTCCCTGAGCAGGCCGTCGGTGACCAGGCCGGCGAGCACCTCCTTGGTGGCCGGGCCGAAGGTCTCCAGGTCGTCGCGGGTGAGCGGGATCTCGGCGGCGGCGGCGCACAGGTGGGGCCCCAGCACGTAGGGGTTGTCGGGGTCGAGCACGATCGCCTCGACGGGCCGGCCGAACAGCGCCTCGGGGTGGTGGACCAGGTAGGTGTCCAGCGGGTCGTCCCTGGCGATCAGCACCGCCAGGGCGTCCTGTCCGGCCCGCCCGGCCCGTCCGGCCTGCTGCCAGAGCGACGCCCGGGTGCCCGGCCAGCCCGCGATGAGGACGGCGTCGAGCCCGGACACGTCGACGCCGAGTTCCAGCGCATTGGTGGTCGCCAGCCCGAGCAGGTCTCCCGACCGGAACGCCTTCTCCAGCCCCCGGCGGTCCTCGGCCAGGTATCCGGCCCGGTAGGCGGCGACCTTGTCCGGCAGGTCCTTCGGCGCCCCCACGTCGACCACGAGGTCCTGGAGCTTCGCCCGGGTGGTGAGGGCCACGGATTCGGCGGCGCGCCGGGAGCGGACGAAGGCCAGGGTGCGGATGTCGGCGATCACCAGGTCCGCGAGGAGGTCGGCGCTCTCGGCGGTGGCGGGACGGCGGAGGGGGGCGCCGCCCTCACCGCGTAGATCAGTCAGGGGAGGCTCCCACAGGGCGAAGGTGGTCGCGCCCCGGGGGGAGGCGTCGGTGGTCACCTCGGCCATCTGGAGGCCCGTCAGGCGCATCGCGAAGGTCCCGGGCTCGCTGGCCGTGGCCGAGGAGAGCACGAAGGTGGGGCGGGAGCCGTACCGCGCGCAGATCCGGCGCAGGCGGCGCAGGATCTGGGCCACGTGGGAGCCGAACACGCCCCGGTAGCCGTGGCATTCGTCCACCACGACCATCCGCAGCCGCCGCCAGAAGGCCGACCAGTTGGCGTGGCGGGGCAGCAGGGTGCGGTGGAGCATGTCCGGGTTGGTCAGGAGGTAGTTGGCGTGCTTGCGGACCCAGGCCCGTTCCTCGAAGGAGGTGTCGCCGTCGAAGGTGGCGGCGCGGAGCTCGGGGAGGTCGAGCTCGTTCAGGGCGCGGAGCTGGTCGGCGGCCAGTGCCTTGGTAGGCGTGAGGTAAAGGATCGTGCCGCCGTCGAGCACCGCGGAGAGGGCCGGGACCAGGTAGGAGAGGGATTTGCCCGAGGCGGTGCCTGTGGCAATGATCACGTTTTGACCACGATGCGCCAGTTCAGCGGCCTCGGCTTGATGTGGCCACAGGCCAGAAATACCGTGGTTCGCCCAGCGCGTAACCAGACTCTCGTGGACCCACTCCGGCCAGTGGGCTTGACCTGCTTGACGTGCTGGAACATGCTCCACGTGGGTCACGCGTTCACGACGTGCGGGGACGCCGAGCAGGTGGGTGAGCGCGGAGCCCGCTCGGAGCGAGGAGGATGAGGGCGGAGTCACTGGTTTCCAGTCTGGCATCTGTGGGCAGAGTCGCCGGGAATCGTGATTTCGTATAGACACTGAGCGTACGCATGGTTGAATGCCGCGCGTCGGGGCTTGTCGTCTGGGGGCCACCCGGTCCCAGGAGTCACGCCTGAATCGGTACTTTCGCAGGCAAGGCGCTGGAGGATCTGTGGATCTGAAGTTGGACCACCATTCCGAGGACCGTCTCACCATCGTTGAGGTCGAGGGTGAGATCGATGTCTACACCGCGCCCAGATTGCGTGAGCTCCTGATCGACCTGGTCAACAAGGGGAACTTCCACCTCCTGGTCAACATGGAGAAGGTCGACTTCCTTGACTCAACGGGACTTGGCGTCCTGGTCGGCGGGCTCAAGCGAGTTCGGGCGCACGACGGCTCACTGGAGCTGGTCTGCACCCAGGAGCGCATCCTGAAGATCTTCCGGATCACCGGGCTGACCAAGGTCTTCGGGATCTACGCCTCGGTGGAGGAGGCCAAGGAAGCCCACGGCCGAGACAAGTAGCCGTGGCTACCGTCGAGCTGACGTTCAGCGCTCTCCCCGCGCACGTGCGCACGGCACGCCTGGTCGCCACGGCGATCGCCAGGCGCACCGGCGTGGCGGAGTCGCTGCTGGACGAGGTACGGCTCGCCGTCGGTGAAGCGTGCTCCCGGGCCGTCGAGGCGCATCGCCTCCACTGTCCGGGGGAGCCGATCCGCATCGAGCTACGTGATGATCTGGGGCGCTTCGAGGTGACTGTCACCGACTCCGCCCCGAGTGATGAGCTGGAGCAGGAGCGCGAGCTGTTACGGTTCGACGATCCGCTCGGGCAGCTTCCCGACACCATGATGACCGGCTTCGGCATCGCGGTCATCGTGGGACTGGCCGACGACGTTCAGGTCTACCCCAGCCAGAAGGGCATGCGCATCCGCATGAGCTGGCCTGCGGCGACCAACGGTCTGTCTCCGGTCTGACGGCAGAGAGCCCCGGAAGCCGGGCGCGCCCCTCGGGCGCGCCCCGCGGTCACGAAGGGTGGCCCCACTGTAGG